>JBDTKK010000434.1:0-7537 GCA_039935335.1 Chitinophagaceae bacterium | reverse complement strand
ACTTCAAAAGAAATAACGCTGTCGTCGCTCACCACGATGCTGCGAGTATTGAGATTATGTGGCGCCACGGGCGTAATAACAAACGACGCTGCCTGCGGAAAAACCACCGGTCCGCCGCAACTCAAGGAATAACCCGTAGAACCTGTAGGAGTCGCTACGATCAAGCCATCCGCCCAATAAGTGTTCAGAAATTCGCCATTCAGATAAGTGTGAATCTTGATCATCGAGGACGAATCTTTCCGGTGCAAGGTGAATTCGTTTAAGGCGTACGGCGCATCACCAAAAAGTGGCACGGAAGCATCCAAATGCAACATCACACGCTGCTCAATGGTATAAGAACCGCGAACCAAAGAAAGAATGGCTTGTTCCATTTCTTCCACAGGAATAGCCGCCAGAAAACCCAGTCTTCCGAGGTTGATACCGATTAAAGGAATATTGCTCGCGCCGATGAAGGAAATCGTGTCCAGCATCGTTCCATCGCCACCGAGGGAAATCAGCATGTCGATGTTTTTGGGCAAGTCTTTACCATCAGAAAACAGGCGAGGCCTGTTGCTGAAGGCTACATGCGGCTCCAGCCTTTCATAAAAATCTTTGAAGAAGACCATGCTGATACGATGGCTTTCGAGCAATTCTACAAGATGCTGCATGGTGCCAATGTCACTTTCTTCAAAGCTCCGATTGTATAAGGCAACTAACATCTGATAATGAAAGAGATTGAGTTTAAGGAATGTTGAAACACGCCACCGGCAAGCGTTTCAAGGAATGATAAGAAAGATTTTCTATTCGCTGTTGAGATGTAAATATAGTCCGTATTGCCCTAGTCGGTTGACTGCAGCTTCCAGTCGAATCTTAAGGTCATAAGCACTCACAATATCAACGCCTACGCCAGCCGAATAAAGCAGTCTATCACTCAAAAAGGAATTGCCGGGATAGGGATTATGCGTAATGCCAGCATCCGCAAAAAGCTTAGGATAAATGCGTAAAGGCAAAGTGGGCAAATAGCGGAAAGGCAGGCCTGTATAGGTTTTGGAGAAGATTTCGCGCTTCAAATCCAGACGAAGAAGTGCATAATGCGAACCATCCACCACATAATATTCATAGCCGCGCACATAGTCCGTTTTGGTGCCGAGTGCTGTTTGTAAAAAATAGGGAACATTGTCTTGAAAGGATAAACGACCGCGAAAAATGAAACTGTAGAAATTCGTATTGTCAAGTCCCGGAATATTCCCGTAGAAACCAGTCTCCGTGCGGATTTGCTCCTGCATGCCAAAGTTTTCAAGTCCGCGCCGCAGGGTGGCATAGTTCACCGATTTAAAGCCGCGTAAAGGATAATTCCAGTTGTTCACTTTGTTGATATCGAGTCGGTAATTCAACTCCAAATAACTGACCTCATCTTTCCCATCACCGATGTATTCTTTGTTTAAAGAAAGAACGGTATCGGATACCGAAGTTTGTTGCCAAGACAAACTAATAGAATGCCGAAAAGCGTAGGCCGGACGATAATACCAGGAAATACCAGCGCTATAATTCCGCACGATATGGCTGCCCGGAAGCTTGGCGAAAAGTTGTTTATCACTGTCTGTTTTGTAGGCTAATTCTCCACTTTGCGAAACGCTGCCAAATAGCCCAATGCCTTGCTGCTGGCGTTTATCAAGGTAAGGCCGGACATACTCGAGACCCAATTGTTGAGTATAACCTGCTTGTACAATCGCCGTCAGCGTTTCGAGGTTTCCCCGGAAATTATTATCCGACACTTTCATCCCAATATTCACTCTTCGCAGGTCCGCGTGCATCTCCGTCCACCAAACATTAAAGTTGCGGTCGGCGAGTTGGATGATGGGCCGAGGAATAATGTAGAATCGTTCGTTAACTTTTACAGAAAGCGAAAGTCCAGAATCCGCTGTGGTAGCGGTTATGGCCACAGTAGTAAACAAAGTAAGGTTCAATAAACGCCGTTCATTTTCCTGGATGAAGGCTGGAATGTTTGCCGTGTCCAGTTCATCGCCCACATGAACATTCATCTCGCGCAAAATGACCGAAGGGCGCGTAACGTCATTGCCTTCAATGCTTATTTTTTGAACTCGGAAAGCAGATTGCCGCTGCGCGAATAGAGTTTGCGACGCGATAGCTGCCCAAATACTGAGAACAAAAAAAAGTACCGCTACGCGCATAAATCAATCGGGGCGCAAGTTACCGAGGGCATGCATGCAATTGCTTTGTGGGGAGACAGTCTAGAAGTAAAACCCCCTTTTCCGCGTGTTGTTTATCATCAAAGAACAATTTTTCTAGCGCTACTGTTTTTTCAATTTTCAAGACGCTACCTTAATGATTTCCTTTTTTGTCAGACGCGCCAAAATTTAGAATGCAAAAAAAATTCACAAAAAAATTGATACTTTTACAAAACGAAGTTGACCATTCACCACGTCAGGAGCATAGATTAGACAAACATTTACTTAAAACAAGTTCAATTTGAAAAAGAGCATCGCATTAATTCTTCTAACAATTAGCACCTTGATTGCTTGCAAAAAATCTGATAATTCCAAAATCACTCCCCCGCCGGCGCCAGTGCCTGCGATAAGTTCCATCAGTCCGACCTCTGGAAAATACGGCACATTGGTAACGATTACCGGAACAAACTTTAATGCAACTCCATCTAATAGCACGGTGAACATTAATGGCAAAGCTGCAGTAGTGCAAACGGCCTCGGCTACCAGCCTGACAGTTATAGTTCCTGTATCGGCAGGTACAGGCACTGTAACAGTCAACACGAATGGCAGTAATGCCACCGGACCTGTTTTCACCTACAACTATATCGTTTTTGTAGCAGGAAATGAAAGTAATGGATCTCACAATGTTGCTAAATACTGGGAAAATGGCGTGGCTACCTCCCTTAGCAACGGGGCAAATCACGCTTATGCAAATGGTATTGCTCTGGATGGCAGCGATGTGTATGTATCTGGCTTTGAAAGCTCTGGAGCAGGGGGAGTCGTTGCCAAATACTGGAAAAATGGCGTTGCCACCACGCTCACAGATGGTACGCGGATTGCTGATGCAAGTCAGATAAAAATAGTAGACGGGAATGTTTATATAGTTGGATATGAAGCTAATAGCAGTGGTAATGGGATTGCAAAATATTGGAAAAACGGCGTTGCTACCGCAGTCACTAACGGCGCTCAGAATGCAACGGCCTTCTCTATGGCTATATCAGGCAGCGATGTGTATGTAGCTGGAAAAGAATTTAATGGAATCAGCAATTTTGTTGTCAAATACTGGAAAAATGGTGTGGCGACCTCACTTACAAATGGCTCGAAAGAAGCTGATTGCTCAGCTGTAGCGGTTTCTGGTAGCGATGTATATTTAGCGGGATACGAATCCAATGGTACACACTATGTAGCTAAATATTGGAAAAACGGGGTGGCGACCGCACTCAGCAACGGATCAAATGATGCAGGAGCCTTGAGCATAACCCTTTCTGGCAGCAATGTGTATGCAGGAGGTTACGAATCAAATGGGAGCAATAATGTGGCCAAATACTGGAAAAACGGAGCGGCGACCATCCTTAGTGACGGAACTCATGACGCTAGCGCAGGGCAGATTGTAGTTGTAGGCAATGATATTTACGTAGCAGGTTACGAATCCAATGGCACTTCCTATGTGGCCAGATATTGGAAAAATGGCACTGCAATTAACCTCAGCGATGGAACCCATAATGCGCAAGCTTCGTCAATATTTCTTCAATAATGGGGGGAAAATGCTCCTTTTCATTGAGCCGTATACTTCGATATTGCCGTATATAGAAGTTAATACAATTGGGCTGAAAATGAATGAAAAACACATGTCAGGCACACCTATAAAGGCATATGGAAGTCAGCTTTAAGTTTGCGTAAAAGTGTTACTATATATTAGCAGGGAGGATTCGTGAATTTTCCATTGTAACAGCAAAAATACCGCTAAAATTTCCGTTTGACTGGAATAATTCCGTTTACGTTCTTAATTAGTGTGATTTTAATTAAAATATTCCCTTACGTATTTGGTGTCATTTGCCATTTCCAAATGCACAATAAAAGCGCTAATAGACACCCTTTTCGGGATACAAAATTAGGGCAATTGATGCTGACTCCTTACTTAGGATTATCAACAACAATTGCCCTAAAAGCAACCGGACTAAAAAAGAAGGCAGTGCCCTAATTCTTCACAATCCTAAAGCTCTTTTCCAAATGTCCGGCTTTAAAGACAGACAAAATATATTGACCGGATACCAATAGCGAGGTATTTGCAGAATTAATACCTGTATAGAGCGAAACCCGAGTTATGATACGCCCTTGGAAATCATAAAGTACTGCAGAATAATCACTACCATCAACCTCTACGTTCACGGCATTTATAACCTGTGTGGGATAGACAGAAATGTTTGCTTTTGCCAAATTGTTTGGGCCAATCTTAGCGATAGTAGAGTAGAATGCATCTCCACTTCTTTCCACAGCTCTGATCCGATAAAAAACTGATTTCAAGTCTTTGGAGATATCGTCATTTTTAGAGTAGTCTTTTACGTTGGCTATCGCCGCAACTGTTCCAGCATCCGTCCAAGTCGAGGCATCCTCTGAACGCTGAACAATATACTTAGAAATATTGTCCTGGTGCTCAATCGTCCAGGTTATCGTTGCCATTTCATCTGTTGACCGTGTTGCATTCACGGTCACAAAACGAATTGGTAGAGGATACGAAGTATTTAAGAACATACCATTTCCGTGGGAACCTACCAACAGTGCTTGGTCTGACGGGCGATAGTCTATTGAAACAACCGGTACATAACCGATAGTGCTTGGCGCTTCTTGCGACCAAACAGTTGAAGCCCCACTCAAACTGGTCGTAGAATAGATCCCACGTGAAGTCCCGACAATGTATGTAGTCAATGTACCGTTAGACACGATAACAACAGAGCGGAAACTTAGAAGACTAATATTTCCTTCCACATTGCTCCAACTGGGCGATGTCACACTCGCATCGCTTGTGTACCAAGCACTATTTACGCCATAGTTTGAATAAACTGCCATAACTTTTCTGGAATCATTGGGATCAACCGCAATGTCAATCAAAGTGCCATTTCCAGTCATTGACGTAGGTGTAATGTTGGCGGGCGAAGCAGAGGTTGAGACATTTTGAGGATCATCAACTCGGAAAAGCTGGCCATTGTCAGTGCCTACGTATAAGCGGGAAAGTGTTGATGGCGAAGCCGTCGATGTGCTATAAGAGCCACGTGAAGTAGCCATGCCAAATATTCTGTAAGATGAACCTACCGCAGAAGCTAGGCCAGTCATTAATGTCCATCCAGTTGTTTTAGTAACGGTAGAGGCGGATCCTGTGCGGTATAAATCATTACCATTGGCATAATAAAGATTGGAAGTATTATCTGGATCTAGTCGGAATTTGGTAACAAAAAGAGATTTAGTTACTGCAGGTTCTATATTGACAGATGATGAGGGGCTTAAGATATCACGAACTGTCCCACCATTTTGGTACGAGGAGTACATAATATTTCCACCACTTGATAGTCCCACGCTTGCTCCATCTCCAGAATTAATTTCAGTAGCAATAGTCGATGCCGAATTGATTTGGGTGGTACCGTTGTCTTGCGCACCGCCTATTGCCAAGCCGCTTCCGGTTGCTGGATCAAGCGCAACGTAATAGTATTGATAAGTTTGATAGTTGTTGTTTAGAGAAGTCCAAGCTACAGTAGTTGCGGTAACATCAGCCTTGTGTACGCCACCGTCCGACCCACAATAAACGATATTGTTGCTTCCGCTGCCAAAAACTACAATGTGCTCATCGGAGTGATGGTTAGCATATTGAGCCGCACCGCTGGCACTTGCATAGCCACCTATTCTTGTAGTTTTGGAGGTTGAGGAGAATCCATCTGTAGAAATATACAGGTTAGTACCCCCAATGACTACGCTATTCGCGTCGTTTGGCTTTACCGTAATACACATATCATACCCGCCTTGCACAGCCATGGGATCGTTGCCATTGTCGCATCCTGTTTCATCGGGCATATATACAGAGCGATCAGTCCAGGTGGGAGTAGGAGATGCTGTTTGATTGTAAACAAAGAACTGTACTTCTGGTTTCGGTCCACCCACAACAGCGCAATCAGCAGGTACATTGTTATAAAACATGACGTATAGCAGATTTTGAGAAGAAGGCGCGAGCGCGATTACTACACGGCCGTAATTACCTGTGGCATACCATGAAGATGGGCTTGGCGTAGAGCTTGCTCCCAAATCGCCACCTGCTATTCTAGTGTATGAACTTGCCGCACCTGTTGTGGAAGTCCAAATACCGTCAAGTCCTGCGCCTGCGCCGCCATTAAATGCAGCATAAACCCGGCCAGAACTTGAAATGGCTAAGTCTACAATAAGCTCTTCATCCGAAGGTGATGGCGTTCCAGTTTGCCCGAGTACATTTGCCCAAGTTGTGCCTCCATTTTGAGAACGCCATACACTATTTATTGCACCAACATAGATGTCGCCATTGGTAGGATCCACTACAATTTTCCCCGTCCAGTCCATAAGGTTATCTAATACCTCATCTGAACCGGTATTGGAAGCAGTTAATCTTGCCCAAGTCAATCCGTTATCTGTAGATTTATAAACACCATTACCTAGGTACGGTGCTGAGCCATCTGCATTTGCCGAGCTATTAAAAGATTCGCCAGTAGTAAAATACCAAGTACTCTCGTGACCAGTGCGCGTGTCTTGTGCTATGGACGAAATGCTTTTGATATTATCCAGCGGCGTTACGTTCGTCCAGGAAGTGCCTCCATTAGCTGTTCGGGCAATGCCGCCAGTTGTATTCCCGGCAAGAATCACATTGTTGTTGAGGATGTCAACCCCAATGGCACGAGTTCGCCCCCCGAGATTAGTAGGCCCTTTTGCTGCCCAAGAGCCACCAGCCGTTGTTTTCGCAAAAGCGTTTCTACCCTTGTTGTCGTGTATTTTAGGCGTAGCCATTGCCTGTGCCATCTCTGCAGCATATACACCAACCGGAATAATACCGGTTACAGGATTCTTTTGAAGGTTAAATTCATAGGCTGCATACTCCTTAAATCCATCTGCATGCTCGATTTCATGGTCGTTTATATCCTTGCTTGACGAACAAGAACTTTGGTTGGATTTCTTTCCAAAGTAAGCAACTGCAGCAAACGTTGTAACAACTGCTGAAACAGCGATAAATAATAATAATCTACTTTTCATGGATAATTAATTTTTGAAGGCTTGAAATAAAAATCTTACTCTGGTAGCACAAAGTTATACGTTCTTGAACAATATCGCACACCTCCTGAATATTTTTTTTCGACTCGGAAACGAACTGTGTAGGTCGGAGTGTAAGTCAGTGTGTTTAGGTCAAGGAACTCGAATTAATTAAAATAGAAACATAGACGCTCAAGCTCGCCAAAGCCCCTTCAGTCGCCTTTCTAGCACTGTAGCGATGCCATACTGTTTTTTTCAAAACAAAGTCACTGAAGAGGCAAAACTATTCA
>JBDTKK010000433.1:0-4096 GCA_039935335.1 Chitinophagaceae bacterium | reverse complement strand
TGGATAGTGATTGACACCATCGAATTACGCGGTAAGAACGTAAACATTGAAATTTTAGGAAGCAAAGCATGTTAATTCTTAGCGTTGGATGAGGCGCTACCTGTAACGTTTGGCGATGTTGAAGTAACTAAAATAACACTAAAGGTAGGGGAATATTCTAGCAAAAAGGAATTTGTCAATGCAGCACAGTTCATTGACAAAGTAATCGCAGAAGTTGATTTGAAACCAAAAGATAAAATAAAAATAAAAGCATCGGGTAAAAAACTTCATGATAGTGAAGACAAGAAAGCATTGCTGCATCTGAGGATAACAGCTGATGGTGGCACTGAAACGGAATATTGCAACGAGGACCTGTCTCTTTCGGAGTCAAGCAGCGAGAGGAGCATTTTACTAAATATCGAACAGAAATATTTTGAATTGGCTGCATGTTTTTGTGATAGAAACTTTAGTTTAGAGGAATTAAAAACTATAGTCAAGAATCTGCGAAATGAGGAAAAAATAAAAACAACGGCATTATTCTTTGATGGGAATTGCCCTTTGCCAGCGGCTGACAAAACTTATGAACGTTTCCTTGAAGAATTAAATGCGATGCTAAACAAGTTTGGAATCAACACGTGCATTCGAAAGCTTCATTTCCTCGCGCAATCCTATCATGAATCAGGACGTTTTGGAACGACCCTAGAGGGGGCATCGGGTGATGGATATGATCCAGGCGCGCATAGAGAAGCTTCTGGGCATGGACATACAATTAAGGGAGATGGCCGACGATATAAGGGTAGAGGTTTCATTCAAATAACTTGGCGCGATCAACAAAAAAAATACCTCATTTACGCTAGTCAGTTACATGCCGATTTGCTTGGTGGTGTTACAGTTGATGAACTATTTGACCGAAGTGCACGCTATGAAGAAAAATATATTTACGCCAAGAAAACCATAGATAGCAAAGGTAAAAAGCACAGTGAACGGGTCGAAGAGATTGTAAATGTGGATGGAGCTGCGCTCATAGCTAATAATCTTACTTTGGCAATGGATTCCGCAGGCTGGTACTGGCGTAATCTAGGACACATTACGGCGACGAATGAGGATATAAATCCAGTAGCGGACACCGACAATATTCTTAAAGTATCCCAATGCATTAATGGTCGGGTTAGTGCTGCTAACTTAAATGGGCTAACAGAACGCACGAAATATCTCGCAAGTCTCAAAAAAATCATGAATTTTGAAACCTGCGTCAATAAGCAACAATAGGTGCTCCCCATTGCGTTTTAATCCTTATAAATTCCGCCAACACATCATGCGTTTCTCATCATATAAAGCCTTATTCCTGATACTAGCATGCTTTAGTATTGCTAGTGCCCGAGCCCAACAGCCAGCTTCATTTAACTATCAGATGTTTGTTTCTTCCCTTAATGATTCAATCAAAATCAAGTATCTAGTCACTTCAGACTCAACAAATACGATATCCTTTTGTCGAGCTGATAATCGCTGGTTGAACGCTTCCTATAATTTTCAAACAACTATTCTATGGAGTAACGTGCCCCTGGACTTTAATGCCAAGGTAATGGGTAAAATACTAAGTATTCGATGTTCCTTTTTAGGGAATAGAATCCTTGGGTACATCTTCTATTTTAAGAAGACGAGGGGTGGATACCAATTTATTAGTCAATCATTATTTCAACAGCTTAATAATGGAAAAAATAAAGTTGATAAAATCCCGGTTGCAATTAAAAGAAGAGGAAAAATTATTCAGGTTCGCAGCTCGATGGAATAGCAATTTCGTTGACAACTTTGCGTTATTAAATGAAAAAAACTTTGGCAATCGCATTGACCTTAATCTCCCTAGAAGCATATGCCCCGTTGGCCGTAGGCTATTTTTAGCTATGTTCGGCGGAAGGCTTCAGCCTTCATAGGTTTATTTTGTAGCCTTTGGCTACGCTTCCGTAAAACATTTGCCTTCCATCTCTTATCTTAGCCCCGTTGGCCGTAGGCTACAATCACTGCGTCGTTCGGCGCAAGGCCCCGTTGGTCGTAGGCTACCATCTGCATCGTTCGGCGATAGGTCCCGTTGGCCGTAGGCTACAACCACTACGACGTTTGGCAAAGGCTCCAGCCTTTGTCAGATTATCTTGTAGCCTCTGGCTACCCTAAATAGCAAAATTTACAATCGCTCTATTATCTTAGCCACCCATGAGCACCGGCTATAAAATCACCGATCAGGAATCTATTCATTTCTGCACCTTCACCATCGTACAATGGGCAGACCTTTTCACGCGCCAAGTCTATCGCGATATCGTTGTTGATAGCTTCAATTATTGTATAGAAGCAAAAGGCCTGCGGGTTCATGCTTATGTCTTTATGAGCAATCATATTCATTGGATGTTGTCGGCAGCGCAAGGAAACCTTTCGGGTATCATCCGAGATTTAAAAAGCTATACCGCCAAACTCATTTTCGCGCAAATATTGGAAGATTCAGAAAGCCGTCGGGAGTGGTTGGTGATGGTTTGTAAATACGCAGCGGGCGGCCATACACACAACAAAGACTTTCAAATCTGGAGTCATGATAATCATGCAGAAGAGATTTGGAGTCCAAAGTTCATTCAGCAAAAAATGGATTATTTACACGACAATCTGGTAAAAAAGGGTCTGGTGCCAAAGTTGGAACATTGGCTGTATAGTAGTGCTGAAAATTACGTGATGGGCAAGTAGTTGAGGTTAGTCAATGTTAGCTTGTTGGACTTAGTGTAAGCTAAAAATGTAGCTTAAACATGTAGCCAGAGGCTACGGAATAGAATGACTTAGGCTGGAGCCTAAGCCGACCGGTGCAGCTAAAAGTGTAGCCGGAGTCTAAACGATAGACCGACTGAGGCTGGAGCCTAAATCCGAACGGTGAATGGAACCTTCGTCAAACGGAGGCAAAGCCGGATTCTTACAGTAGGTTTCGGCATCCGTAGATTTTACACCTCACTCACTTGCAAATCTCAAAACGAAACACTACTTTAGCCAAATAAATTAATGCAGCTGTGTAAAACAGCGATTGGCAAACGGTTTAGGGAAAATAATAGGCAACCACCTAGACTAGAAACCGAAAAAACATTCGATTAACTATATTCTAAAAAACTGCCAAAAACGAAAATTCTATGGGAGACATTATAGCCGCCGACCAAAATGCTCGTGCGCAATCTGACGCCAATTGTGATGCCATTACACCGCCCTGTCCAAAGCCGCCTCAATCGAAGGTATTGAGTGCGTACTTCGCTAAAAAAGTGGTTAAGGATATCAAAAGCGGAAAGAAGAAAATCAAGCAGCTTTCCTTTGAGAAAATAAACGGAGCACTATTCGGGAGTAAAGTTTGGATAGTGATTGACACCATTCAATTACGCGGTAAGAATGTAACTATTGAAATTTTAGGAAGCAAAGTAAGTTCATTCATAGCGTTGGATGAGGCGCTACCGGTAACGTTTGGCGATGTAGAAGTTACTAAAATAACAGTAAAGACTGGGGAATATTCTGACAAAAAAGAATTCGTCAATGCGGCGCAGTTTATGAACCAGGTAATCGCAGAAGTTGATTTGAAACCAAAAGATAAAATAAAAATAAAGGAATCGGGTAAAAAACTTCATGATAGTGAGGACAAGAAAGCATTGCTTCATCTGAGGATAACAGCTGATGGAGGTACTGAAACTGAATATTGCAACGAGGACCAGTCACTTCCGGAGTCAAGCAACGAGAGAAGCATTTTGCTCAATATCGAAAAGAGACATTTTGAATTAACTGCATGCTTTTGTGACAGAAATTTTAGCTTAGACGAACTAAAAACTGTAGTGAAGAACCTGCGAAATGAAGAAAAGATAAAAACAACGGCATTATTCTTTAGTGATAATTGTCCTTTGCCTGAAAATGACAAAACCTACGAACGGTTCCTTGAAGAATTAAATGCAATGTTAAACAAGTTTGGAATCAACACGTGCATTCGTAAGCTTCATTTCATCGCACAATCCTATCACGAATCAGGACGCTTTGGAACGACCCTGGAAGGTGCGTCAGGCGATGGATATAATCCGGGGGCGCATAGAGAAGCAGTTCCACATGGACATAC
>JBDTKK010000432.1:0-4952 GCA_039935335.1 Chitinophagaceae bacterium | reverse complement strand
CAGGACTTAGGGTAAACTATCAATCAATCGGTTCTGGCGGAGGAATATTGCAACTCACGAACAAAACGGTGGATTTTGGAGCATCTGACGCGCCACTTAACGCGAAGCAGGATTCATCAATTGCTGCTCCGGTTTTGCACATCCCTATTACTGCAGGCGCAGTTGTAATCAGTTACAATTTGCCGGAAATAAAGGATACACTCAAAATGACCCCTGAAGTTATTGCGGAAATATTTTTGGGAAAGATTACTAAATGGAATGATGGGAAAATAGCTGCGGCAAATCCTGGCGTTACATTACCTGCTACCGGAATTTTAGTTGCTCATCGTTCGGATGGTAGTGGAACGACAAACATCTTTACGACTTACCTTTCAAAGGTAAATGAAGAATGGAACACTGTAGTGGGCAAAGGTTCGGCTGTGAATTGGCCAGCGGGTCAGGGTGGAAAAGGCAACGAAGGTGTAGCAGGAACAATAAAGCAAACACCTGGTGCTATCGGTTATATTGAACTAGCTTATGCAGTACAAAATAATATGCCATTTGCGAAAATTCAAAATAAATCCGGAAACTTCATTTCGCCAAGTATTCAAAGCGTCAGCTCTGCCGCAAACATTGACATTCCGGCAGATAGCAAAGTTTCGCTTACCAATACAGAAGCTGCCGATGGCTACCCAATATCAGGATTTTCATGGGTATTACTTTACAAGGAACAAAAGTATGGTAACCATACATTGGACCATGCTACGAAACTATTAAAACTAGTATCTTGGATGGTGCATGACGGTCAGCATTTTAGTGCGGCACTCAATTACGCACCACTTTCCAATGTCGCTGTTTCCACTGCCGATGCCATTCTCAAATCTGCAACTTTTGGTGGTAAGCCAATTCTATAATAAACTATTGGATTTCCTATTGTGTCACAAATTTCAGCGTTAAGGTCAGTTACGTTAAAACGACTTGATTTTACCCGACAAAAGGCCGAAGAAACAGTGCGGATTAAACGTTCTTATCGGCATATTTGGGGTGAAAAAGCATTCCGAAAGACGCTAATTATAATTGCAATAGCAATAATTACCTTGTTGATAGCTTTGGTTGTGACCTTGGTGGTGCAGTCCATTCCATCGATAAAGCACGTCGGAATTTCTTTTATTTGGACCAAAGTTTGGAATCCGGTCAAGGATATATATGGTGGTCTTCCCTTCCTAATTGGCACATTACTCAGCTCATTTTTGGCATTAATCATTTCAATTCCTTTCTCTTTTGCTGTGGCGATTATTCTTGGGGAATATTATCCTAAAGGATGGATGTCTAACTTATTAAAGAATACAGTTGAATTGATTGCAGCCGTTCCTTCCGTTATTTATGGTTTTTGGGGTTTGGCTGTCTTGGTGCCCCTAGTTCGGGCTTTTGAAACAAAAATCGGTGTGGCCCCGATAGGAGTCGGCATATTTACAGCGTCCTTGATTCTTGCCGTGATGGTAATACCTTATTCCGCCTCACTCGGGCGTTCGATGATCCAAATGGTACCGGCAGACCTCAAAGAAGCAGCCTATTCCTTAGGCGCAACTCGTTGGGAAGTGATTAGAACAGTTGTTTTTCCCTATGTAAAATCCGGATTATTCGCTGGCGTGCTCCTTTCCTTGGGACGTGCTATTGGTGAAACGATGGCGGTGACGATGGTTATTGGCAATACCAACATATTACCAAGGGGTATTTTTTCGCCGGGGAATACTATGGCAAGTGTCATTGCCAATGAATTTACGGAGGCAGACCACCCCGTTTATTTATCTGCATTGATAGAACTCGGCTTGCTTTTGTTCGTTGTGACGCTGATTATCAATGTTATAGGAAAAAGCATCATCAAAAAATTCACTCAGGAGTAAAATGGAAGCACCGATAAAATTTCGAATTGGCAAAAGCAAGATATACCAGGCTCTGGCAATAGTTCTGGCTATCGGTTGCGTTGTTCCGCTAATTGCTATTCTATTGTACATAATCAAATCCGGAGCAAGCAAAATCAATTGGCATTTTCTGACTAGCATTCCAAAACCGGTAGGTGAAAGCGGCGGCGGCATTGCCAATGCCTTACTTGGGAGCATGATTGTTATTTTTATTTCTTCCATAATTGCAATACCAATAGGGATATTATGTGGTGTATTTCTTAGTGAAAATAGAAAGAGTAAGTTGGCCTATTATACTCGTCTTTCCGTTGATGTGCTGCAAGGCGTACCCTCAATTGTAGTGGGGATTGTGGCCTACTTCTGGCTAGTGAAACCTTTCGGTGGCTTTTCGGCCTTGTCTGGAAGTATTGCGCTGGCTATTATGATGCTGCCCATTGTCATCCGGAGCACAGAGGAGACATTAAAGTTATTACCAAATTCTATTCGAGAAGCTGCGTTTGCTTTAGGAATGCCGTTTCACAGAGTAATACTTAAAGTGATTATTCCATGTGGAATAAATGGCATTCTCTCAGGCGTAATGTTATCTGTAGCAAGAATAGCAGGCGAAACGGCACCGTTGCTTTTTACCGCGTTTGGCAACCCATACATCGCAACCGACATAACTAAACCCATGCAAACCCTTCCGTTGTTGATTTTTAACTATGCAACTAGTCCCTACAACGATTAGCATGATCTGGCTTGGCGTGCCTCCATGATTTTGCTCGTATGGGTTCTTCTATTAAATATTTTCACTAAGATTATTACAAGGAAATGGAAAGTAATTCTATAACTACCGAAAATTACAACGCTTACTTTGGTGCAAACCACGTCGTGAAAAACGTAAATATTGATATTCCTAAGAACAATTGTGTTGCGGTGATGGGCCCTTCTGGCTGTGGCAAGACCACATTTTTACGGGGCATCAATCGAATGCATGAATTAATTCCCGGCGCGACTTCATCTGGAAAGATTTTATTGAATCAGGAAAATATTATGGAGCTTCATCCTATTATTGTTAGGCTAAAAATCGGAATGGTTTTTCAACGACCGAACCCATTTCCAAATCTAAGTATCTATGACAATATCATTGCTGGCTATAAATTAAACGGCGTGAAGATGAGTAGAAATCAAAAGGACAAGGTTGTTGAAGATTCGCTTCAAAAAGTAGCACTTTGGAACGAAGTAAAAGATTCGCTTAATAAAAAAGGGTCTTTTCTTTCCGGAGGTCAACAACAACGATTGTGTATCGCACGAGCCATAGCGATGGAGCCCGATGTTTTGCTTTTTGACGAGCCAACTTCAGCTC
Source organism: Chitinophagaceae bacterium (assembly GCA_039935335.1). Lineage (GTDB taxonomy): Bacteria > Bacteroidota > Bacteroidia > Chitinophagales > Chitinophagaceae > UBA1952. The sequence continues at coordinate 1,706 of JBDTKK010000432.1, read as the reverse complement.
TGGATCCGATAAGTACGGCCACAGTTGAAGAGTTGCTTTTTGAATTAAAGAAAAAATACACGCTTATTATTGTAACGCACAATATGCAGCAAGCTGCTAGAGTGAGCGATAAAACAGCGTTTTTCTATCTCGGGGAGTTGATAGAATATGATGAGACAAAAAAGATGTTTACGAACCCAACGGATTCAAAAACTCAAGATTACATCACAGGGCGATTTAGTTAAACAACAACACATTATGAATCAATTAGAAAAAGAATTGCTATCCTTAAAAGACGAGGTGCTCAATATGTGGATGCACGTAGAGTCGCAGTTATCAAAGTCTCAAACTGCCATATTTTCCTATGATCTTGATTTGGCGAGAGAAATTTGTCATCGTGAGAATCGAGTAAATGCCTATGAGCTAAAGATTGACCTTGACTGTGAAAACATCCTCGCGCTTTATTCACCTGTCGCGATAGATTTAAGATTCGTATTAGCAGTACTCAAAATAAATTCCAATTTGGAGCGCATCGGCGACATAGCTGAAGGAATTGCTAAGTATGTGTTAGCATCAGAACAGAAATTTCATGGTAAAATCCTAGAAAATGCACAGCTTGAGGAAATGTTTGAAGTGGCGCAGGGGATGATGAGCTATACCAAAATCTCCTTTCAAAATGAAGATACAAATTTAGCCAGAAGTGTTTTTAAAATGGATGATACTTTAGATGCGATAAACAGAACCGGAAATATCAATATTGCCAAATCTATTCAGGAATTTCCGGAAGCTGTGGATGAGTCATTATATGCATTGTCCATCATTCGACGGATGGAACGAGTGGGCGACCAGCTTAAGAATATTGCCGAGGAAATCATTTTCTTTGTGGAAGCAAAGGTGTTGAAACACGCTAAAAGTATTTTTCCTAATGGAGATGTTTAGATTACCATTAAAGGAAGGTCGTCTCTAAGGCTTTCTTGTAAAGCAACCATTTTCAGCAAAAGAGTTCACTGCTAAGCGTAATTCTTCCATCATGTGCTATCTTGCCGCATGGCTGAGTTTAGCGCAGTAGGTGGAGGGCTTTTGCTCGGTGCATTTATGGCTATTTCGGTGGGGCCTACCCTATTTGCCGTTATTCGCTATAGCATGAATCATAGCTGGAAGAGTGGCGTAGCCTTCGTTTTGGGCGTTTCGCTAAGTGATATTATGTACGTCACATTGGCCAATCTTGCCGCACCTTTTTTAGAAGCTTTACACCGTTATGAACGGACTTTAGCCTATGGCGGCGGCGGTATTTTGATGGCAATTGGACTAATAGGTTTGCTGAGCAAATACAAACCCAAACGTCCTTCTCAAAAGCTGACTTCCGTAGGCAATGGGCATTATTTTAAAATTTTCGGCTCGGGCTTTTTAATCAACACAATTAACCCCGGTGTCATCATCAACTGGCTTACTGCTGTCACTATTATAGCGAATCAAGGCACTAGTTACAGGTTCATCTTTTTTGCAACCTGCCTCACGCTTGTGCTCGGTGTAGATTCCCTGAAAGTGTTGCTAGCAGATAGTATCCGCAAGCGACTCACACTTCGTGTGCTGATGTACCTCAACCGGATTTCGGCAGGTATTTTATTTGGTTTTGGGGCAATTATTATAATTCTCGCATTGCTCAATGTAAAAATTGGAGAAGAAAAACCCAAGCAGACAGAAGCTCTCATCGAAAATGTACCCCA
>JBDTKK010000431.1:0-21353 GCA_039935335.1 Chitinophagaceae bacterium | reverse complement strand
AATAACTGTATTCAATCCTACTAAAGGCATTGTCGAAAGTCCAAATGAAGGGATGAAACTCCACGAAAACCAATCTGCCACCGGGTTTTAGGCAATCTGCTATGTTTTGTGCCCAAGTGTTTAATTCCGGCAGCCAGCCAATAACGCCGTAACTTGTAAAAATGATGTCTGCAAAGCCTTCGTAAAGCTTTCGCGTGTCGTACACATTGCCGCAAATGAAAGTTGCGTCGAGCTGCAATTCTTCAGTTAATTCCTGAGCCTTTTTTATTGCCTTTTCTGAAAAATCCAGCCCGGTAGGCAGCGCTCCCATCCGTGCTAGCGAAAGTGTATCCTGCCCAAAATGACATTGAAGATGGAGCACTTTCTTATTTCGTAAATCCCCTAAAAGAGCAAGTTCAATTTCTGTAAGGGAAGTTCTTCCGTTTTTCCACTTCGCAAGTTGGTAAAACGCTGAATCGACATGACTGTTGACTCTTGTGTTCCAGAGATTTTTGTTTATTTTTAGATAGTCCATAGAAATAAGTATTGCATTTCGGGGTATTTTCCTTTGTTTTTTTGATTTTTGAAGCGGGTGAGTAGATTCTTTTCGATAAATGGTGATTTGCTTCTTGGCGTATTGTCGGTGAATGGCGAAATTGGAGAGGTGATTGATAGCAAAATGCTCTTACCTTTTGTTTTTTTATAATTATCAATTACTTACGCAAGAAATCATTTTCAGAACGGATGAAAGTGCAGGTGTTTCTTTTTATCTTCGTTTGAAATAATCTTGTCAAGATTAAATGGTACGGGACTCGTTTATTCTTATTGCTGAAGATGATTCTGACGATCGCTTTCTTTTAGAAGCCGCGTTTAAAGAGAACGGTTTCAAAGATCGTTTGGTTTTTGTCGAAAATGGCTTAGAGCTTATGAAATTCTTAGACAATTCAATGAAGTGTTCTGGGGCTTCGGGGCTTCCCAAATTCATTTTGCTCGACTTGAATATGCCTAAAAAAGACGGGCGCGAATCGTTGGCAGAGATAAAACAACATGCCGCCTACAAGGCAGTGCCGGTTGTGATATTTAGTACCACCAATAATGATCAGGAGATGCGGCGTTGCTATGATCTTGGTGCCAATTCCTACGTATCTAAACCTCCTAGTTTTGAATGCCTCATCAAGATAGTGGCTAACCTTAGAGCTTATTGGATGCAGACTTCTCAGTTTCCAGAATAGGATTTTTCTTTTATTTTTTATTCAAAATTCAGTCCAAATTTTGGTTAGCGGCATTGTCTTTGTAGCAAGCCTGTTGGTTGTTGTAAAATTGAGTTGTTTTTTTTGCAATTAAGACAACCACCCATTAAAGAATATGAAACTTTTGATAGTGGATGATGAGGTGGACTTGTGTTTACTTTTAAAGGGCTTTTTCATCAGAAAAGGTTTTGATGTCGAGTTGGCATACTCGCGTTCAGCTGGTATGGAAGCATTGGCAAAGAACTGTCCCAATCTTTTATTTTTGGATAATAATCTTGCAGATGGTCTTGGTTGGCCGATGATTCCCGAGATTTTAAAAGCAAATCCTGAGATGAAAGTCTTTTTGATTAGTGCCTATCATCCACCACTACCTCCAATACCAGCAAATGCCTACGTAAGGGTGATTGAAAAGCCGATTTCACTTGCCGCCTTAGATAGTATGGTCAGCGAATTTGTACATTTATAGAGATTGAGGACAATTTGACACGAAAAGGGTCTCGGCTTTTGGAAGCCGAGACTGTTGAAGTTCAATGTACCGCTCGTGATTGTCTAAGCTCTTCGAATCACGCCCAGAATCAAAGCGATTACAGCTATGACGAGAAGGATGTGAATTAGGTTGCCGGCATGGCCGATAAAGAAACCGAAGACCCAGCCAACAACAAGGATGACTGCAATCAGATAAAGTATGCTTCTCATGGTATTTTGGTTTTGTGTTGTCTTACTTAGTTAAAGATTGTGCCAACTTCTTTTAATCACTAATCCGTATTGATTTTTACAAGAAAATACTACCAAAATAAAGCCTCATCTCTTAGTTGTTGAGGAGTGGAAAGCTGATTTCAAATTTCGTCCCTTCACCCAGCTTACTTGTCACCTCGATGCTTGCTTTATGCGCCTGAAGGATATTGAGCGTGAAAGCGAGTCCAAGCCCAAGCCCATTGCGCTTTTGCGTGAAATAGGGTTCAAAAAGATGATTAAGATTTTCCTCTGAAATGCCAATACCATTATCCTGAATACTTAGCACCACAGCTTTGCTTTTTTGCCTTAAAGAAATCTCCAATCGCCCCACATTTTCTGCCACGGCTTCGATAGCATTAATCACAATATTGAGCAGCGCGAGTTTTAATTTTTCCCCATCTGCCAACATGAATATCGTCTCTTCCGGAAGCTCTGTTTTAAGCTTTAAATTCTTGAGGACAATCCTGTCTTCAGACGCATCAATCACTTCCTTAACTATCTCCTGCAATACCCGCTCTTCAGATATTACTTCTGTAGGGCGCGATGTGTTGAGTAGCTCCGTAATCAGTGCTGAAATGCGTTGAGAATTGCGTTGAATAATGTCCAGATACATCTCTGAGTTCTCGCCCAGTTCCACTTCATTCTGAAGTTGCTCGACAGACAAGAGAATGTTGTTGAGCGGATTCCGAACTTCATGTGCAAGCGTGCGCACAAGCCTTGCGGTAGCGGCCAATTTCTCCGATTGCAAAGTTACTTTCTCTTCTTTCCGAAGAATAGTGATGTCGTGAACTATTCCTTGTATAATTGGAACTTCTCCATCTTCCAATTCCTCTGCAACGGTAAGTGTACAAACTCTAGACTCTCCAGATTTTGTTTTAAAAATCAGCTCCCAATCACTAACAGCTTTTTCGCGTCCCAATTCATTTTTTAAGGCTTCAACTTGCAGGTTTTGATCCAATACGCTATATAGATTCATGTTCAGCAATTCGGCTGTAGAATAGCCCAACAAAGCCGTGGCAGCAACATTTACATCTTTAAAATCGAGACCCGAATCGGCGAGAAATAGCATGTCTTTAGAATTCTCGAAGGCTCTTCGATACTTTTTCTCATTGGCCAGTAACGCCCGCAAATAGCGCATTCTTTCGAGGTTGTATCGAATGCAGCGCTCCATTTTTTCGACAGTCAATTCGGATTTGATTAGGTAATCGACGGCGCCCAAATTCATCGCTTCTGTATCCACCGCTATATTGCCTTTCCCTGTGAGCAAAATAATCGGAGTATCGCATTTTCTTTCTAATGCTTCGCGCAATAAATCCATCCCTGAATAAATTCCAAGCCGATAATCTGTGATGTAGAGATCGTATTTCTGCTCGCAAATATGGTCTAAAGCTTCTTCGAAATGAGAACACCAATCTATACTGTATTCAGAGCCTGGAATACGCCTGATAAAATCGCTTGTGATGATGAAATCCTCTTCGTCATCATCAATGATTAGGATTTTTGCTTTGCTGGAATAATGAGCCATGGAGTGCGATTAATCCAACTTGAATTCCTGGAATTGTTTCATCTTGTAGTAAAGCGTTTTTCTATCAATATTGAGCAGTTTTGCTGCCTTGCTTTTATTGTAGTCGGCTTCTTTGAGTGCACCAAGAATTACTTCGTATTCGGCATCAATATTTGCGTTCTTAAGCTTGTTTTCGAATTTGCCATTTCCTGTGGCATCTTCGCCGTCCCCGTCCTCATCATTGTCCTCATTGAAAAGTAGTTTTTGAAAATGGGCAATTTCGAAGGGTAGAGATTTTGCTTCAATACGGTTGCCATCGGTAAGTAGGGTAGCGCGTTTCACTACATTTTTCAATTCCCGAAGGTTGCCATACCAAGGATAGGCTTCAAAGATTTCTGCGACTTCTTTAGAAAAGCCTTTCACGTTTTTTTCCAGCTCTGCGTTGGTCACCGCTAGAAAGTGATTTGCGAATAGCATCATATCGCCCGTCCGCGCACGGAGCGGTGGAACCTCGATGCTAAACTCATTAAATCGATGGAATAAATCTTCTCGAAACTTGCCTTTCCGGGCGCTTTCCCAAAGCTTTTCATTGGAGGCGACTAGGATCCGAACATCCAAACTTATATCTCTATTGCCACCAACTCTCCTGATTTTTCGCTCCTGAACTACTCGCAAAAGCGACACCTGAATATCATAGCCAAGGTTGCCTATTTCATCCAGAAAGATGGTACCGCCATTAGCCAATTCCATGCTGCCAATTTTCTGATTTAGTGCGCCAGTAAACGAACCTTTCTCATGCCCAAATAATTCGCTTGCCGCAAGCTCTTTGGAGAGTGCGCCGCAGTCTATGGCGATAAATGGTTTGGAAGCTCGCTTGCTGTTCTTATGAATTTGCTGCGCAATTGCTTCTTTTCCACTACCGCTTTCGCCATAAATTATTACGCTGAAATTGGTCGGAGAAACGAGCTCTATTTGCTTCACTATTTTGGCAAAGGCTTCGCTATCTCCTAGAATGTATTGGCTGTTGTTCCATGATTTCGAAGCTTTGTCAGTAGTCTTTGATTTCCCATTAATCGAGCTGGTTTGTGTCGATTCATTGTCTGCATCGTTTGGCGACCGCACATTTAGTTCATTATTGCTGGAACAGGAAAGTGCACTGCGAATTGTAGCGAGAATCTCGTCGGGAAGTAACGGTTTGGTGACATAATCGAAAGCGCCCATTTTCATGACTTCCACAGCGTTTTTCACATCGCTATATCCGGTAATGATGACCACAGGAACCTCCCGATACTGTTCTTTAATTTTCTTTAAAAGCTCCGCTCCAGTAAGGTCGTCCAACCGAAAATCGCAAAGCGCGACATCCGGTTTGTTCTTTAATAACCAACTTATTGCGGCAGCACCGGAATTGCAAGAAAACACCTCGTACCCCTTTCGGGTAAGCAGGCGATTCAGCAATAGGCACATGTCCTTATCGTCATCAACAACTAGTATTTTCTCGGGCATATTCGATTCTGTGCCCCAAATTTACTGAAAGGCTGACTAATAGCTGAGGGCAAGAAAATGTTTAGGCCCAGACAGCACGGATTTGAGCAGTGGGTATTTGCAATTGGCCTCGGTATTTTGCTACGGTTCTTCGGGCAATACTGTAGCCTTGTTGGGCAAGGATTTCCACTAATTGTAAATCTGTATAAGGACACTTTTTGTCTTCATCTACAATCGCTTCTTGAATCGCAGATTGGATAACCTTGTTGGATATCACAGCTCCATTTTTATCTGGAATGCCTTCACTGAAAAGGTCTTTGAGGTATATCTGCCCAAAATGCGTGTCGGCATATTTGTTACTGGTGATGCGCGAAATGGTGGAGATGTCCATCCCACATTTTTCGGCTACAATGCGCAAGACCATCGGTTTTAGCTCTCGAATATCACCCTCTAAAAAATATCTGTGTTGAAGCTCCACAATGGTCTGCATTATCTTTATCATGGTTTCTTCTCGTTGTTTCACTGCGCTGACGAACCATTGAGCAGATTGCAACTTGCTTTTTACATACTGCGCTGCTCCTTTATCGCGGGTGGAGCTTTGCGCGGCAAGTTGGTCATAAAGGCTTTGGTTGATATAGACACAATTGGAGCGTGTGCTTTGCAAGTTCACCTTGATACTATCACCAAAACGGCTGATGATGAAATCGGGGATAATGGTGGTTTTTGGCTGGAAGGAAGAGGTGTTTTCGGTGACTGGAGAGAATTTTAGTGTACCAATAAAAGCGAGGACATTTCTCAAATCATCTTCTACAAAGCCCAAAGCGTGTTGTATTCTATCGAACTGCCGATGCATCAAATCTTCATAATGGTCTCTTACCAAAAGAAGGGCACTCTCCGCATAAGCGTCGGTATGTTCCAAGCGTGTGAGCTGCATCACTAGGCATTCTTGAATGCTTCTGGCGCCGATGCCTATGGGGTCCAAAGTTTGTACTATAGCTAAAACGCGTTCCACTTCCGTGGCTTCCACAATGCTGGATAATTCAAAGGATAGGTCGTCGGCCATCTCTTCCATATCCCGATCCATCAGGCCATGGTTGTCCAGCATGTCGATGATGTATTCGCCTATCCGAATATCTAATGCCGGTAAATCACGAATTCGGAGCTGCTGCTTTGCATCATCCTTAAAATGCATCTTCCCGGCAATAGCCATAAGCGGAGCAACGTCTTTATCAAAGTAGTTTTGATATTCCGTTTTATAGTCGGGCTTATCAGTGTTCGAAAATTCCTCCCAATCTTGAAAATCGTCTTCAGCTCTATTGTCGGTCATAGTTTCCGCTTCATCGTAAGATTCTTCACTGGTCATTTCTAAGAATGGATTTTCTTCCATTTGGGTTTTCATATGCTGCTCCAGTTCCAATGAATTCAAGAAGAAAAGGTTGAGCAACTGGATTTGCTGTGGTAGAATCTTAAGACGCTGACCTTGTATTTGCTGCTGGGTAATCATGGCGAGGAGATTTTATTTTGCCCGTACCCTAAAGCAAGTTGGCTGCCAATTTTTAAGAATTTATGGATATTGGTTGATACCTTGTATAAGTTATTGGTTCCAATGTCGTCAGCGCCATGTTGCCAGATTTATTATATACTGTATAATACGAATAAAATATTTTATGCTAGATAAAGTGTGGCAACATTTCCACGTATTGGGGTATCTTGCTACACTCCTTGTGAAACATAAATTCCGATTCTTAATTATCGCCTTTTCGATTTGTTTTGCGCTTGCAGGTATCCTTGCGGTACTCACGTTTCCTCGTTTTTCAAAGTTAGAAAAGAAGGTAAGCAAAGTAGAGCATTCTTATCGAGTTAATCGTAAGATAGCTGAAATGCATAGCCTACTCCAAGAGTTGGATAAATCAGTGTTTCGATATCTTTTTACATTAAATAACAAGGAGCAGCAAGAGTATTTTTCAAGAATGCAATCAGCTCTTGCTACGACAGATTCTTTTGCCAAACTGACGATCCAGCACAGCTCCCAACAGAAGCTTTCAGTCCTTTTTAAAGCGGACTTACTGCTTTATCAAGATCATAGCAAAAGGGCTATGGAAGCCGCAAATCCAACAAATCCCGACTCTATAAATCTTGTGTTGTACAGTTCAACTCTCGGCCCATTGGAAGATGCCCTAAGGCTTGCAGATTTGATGAGTCAGCAAGAAACGCAACGAATTGAAGAACGTACAGAATTGCGCGACAATTACCGTGATATCACGGGAGAAATGATGAAGATTTTGGGGCTCATTTTTGGCCTTTTCACAGCAATTCTCTTCTTCTTTATGATCAGAGAATTCAGACGACGCTATCGTGCGCAGCATGAACTTCGGCAGACTGTAGCGGAACTTGCCCATTCCAAAAGGGAATTGGAACAAATAGCCTACGTCACCAGCCACGATTTGCAAGAGCCGCTGCGTAAAATTCGAGTCTTGATAGATAGATGGCGTATTTTACAAAAGGGAAAGGTTAGCCCCGAAACGGCGGACACAATCCTACGAATCAACCGAGCATCGGCTAGAATGCACGATTTGGTTGCGGGGCTCATGGTGCTCACAACGTTGAGTGAAGACGAACAAAAGGAATCATGTTCCCTCTCCGAAATTGTCAAAGAGGTGCTCCTCGATTTTAAAGATAAGATTGAGGAAAAAAAGGGGGAAATTTCTTTGGGTTCTTTGCCCGAAATATGGGGCGTGCCAGAACAGTTGGCATTGTTATTCAGAAATCTTATAGAAAATTCAATTAAATTTTCAAACCCAAGCCGTCCGCTGCGTATCATTATTTCTACGCTCGATGAACGTGTTCAAAACAGTAGTGGGTTATTTCCCCAAGACGCACCCTATCATGTTATTGCTATTACTGATAATGGCTTAGGCTTCGACAATAAATTTACAGAAAAACTGTTCGAGATTTTTAGAAAATTTCATCATCCCGACGATTCGAGCCGCGGCATAGGACTAGCCATTGCAAAGCGAATCATGGTCAATCATCGTGGGCTTATCACTGCCCATGCATTTCCTAATGAGGGAGCAACGTTCAAACTCTACTTTCCCACATAGCTAATGTTTGTGCTGGCGGTTGTAGAGCTCCAATTTTCGTTGCACTTCTTCCGTTTGGGTAATGAATTTTGCCATTAATGGGTTCGGCTTTTTGTCAAAATAGTCAATCATGATGCCCCGAACACCATCGGAGCTTTCCAGAATATAAGCCAATACGTTTTGGTCATTCTTAGAGTCAGTATTTTGCTTCAAAATTAACCTAATCTTTATTTGCTCAGGTCTATAATAGCGACAATTCCGTAAGGCATATAATCCGCGTGGGGTCGCCGTAAATTGTTCTGTAAAGCCATTGTTTACTAGATTCTTTATGGAAACGCTAATTCTGTTAAGGTCGGCTATGTGGGTTTTCGGGGTTTCACTTTTCTCGCTTCTCATTGTCGTAATAACTTTTTATTCTCCCTGCTATAATAAAAACATTGCCATCAGGTTTCAATCCTAAAGATTGTCCCTGAAATTTCAAATAATCCGTGTTAAAGCATATTGAAGTAGCCAAAGTCTTTACTCCCAATCCAGTTGCGGCTTTCTCTTGTTGTAAAAATTGTGTAACAGACACCTATTAAGCTAATCTTTGCCCCTTTAGAAAAACTTCTTTTCCTGCCTGTCAAATCCTCGTTCTTTTAAGAGGTAGAAAGAGTAATTTTCTAGCCAAGATTTTAGTGCCAATGATTTTTTTAAGTTTCAATCAATGGGAAATTCCCCCTTTCAAAATACCCTTACTTTGCTTCGCTTTTTGCACAGAAAAATGCTGCGCAAATAGCCAAACACTTTATAGAAATGAATCCCTACCTCGCAGCCTTACTCGAGATCCTGAAATACGTACTTCCTGCTATTGTGATGCTCGGCTTTACCTACATGATTGTGCAAAAATTTCTGGTTTCCGAGCTTTCAAGAAAGCAAATTGCACTGTTACATGACTCCCAAAACGTGACCATTCCACTACGCCTTCAGGCCTACGAACGACTAACCTTATTTATCGAAAGGATTCAAACCAGGCAGTTGGTACCCCGTGTGTACGTGACGGGTATGACCGCCGTAGAAATGCGCCAAGCAATGGTCTTGGGCATCAATACCGAATGGGAACACAACCTCTCGCAACAGATTTATGTGAGCCGCCAAGTGTGGGAAACCGTAAAGCATATGCGCGAACAGGAATTGGCTCTAATCAATGGTCTGGCTCAAAATCTAAAGCCTGAAGCAACTGCCAAAGATTTGCAACGCTGCATAGCCGATTATCTTTCAGATCAGGAAGGAGATACTCCTGGCGATATTGCACTTGCAATCATTGCAGAAGAAGCAAAAAGAGTGCTTTCCTATGGTGCTTCGGAATAGCAAAAGTGGCTACCGGAGTCTTTGATTTTCCTCTAAAAAAATTCCTTTGAGCAACGCGAAACAAGATATAAAAACCAGTTCCGGCATTACGATAGAGCCGGTGTACGAAAGCTTTAAAGGTCATCTCGAACTCCCAGGCGAAGCGCCCTACACGCGCGGTGTACACAAGAATATGTATCGCGATCGACTCTGGACAATGCGCCAATACGCTGGCTTTTCTACCGCCGAAGAAAGTAACCAACGCTATCATTTTTTGCTCGCGCAGGGCGTGTCGGGCTTATCTGTAGCTTTTGATTTACCCACCCAAATCGGCTACGATAGCGACCATGAAATGTCCGAAGGCGAAGTGGGCAAAGTAGGTGTCGCTATTGATTCTTTAGAAGATTTGGAAAGGCTTTTTGCAGGTATCCAACTCGACAAAGTTTCTACGTCGATGACCATCAATGCCACCGGATTTATTCTCCTGGCATTCTATATCGCGCTAGCAAAAAAGCAGGGTGCAGATATTTCCAAAATTTCGGGAACCATCCAGAACGATATCCTGAAGGAATACGCCGCTCGAGGTACCTATATCTATCCGCCAACGCCCAGTATGCGCGTCATTACAGACATCTTCGCTTATTGCGCAAAAGAAGTACCGCGTTGGAATACCATTTCTATTTCTGGTTATCATATTCGGGAAGCGGGTTCAACGGCAGTGCAGGAATTAGCATTCACTTTGGCCAATGGTAAGGCTTACTTGAAAGCTGCGCTGGATACAGGTTTGGACATCAACGTCTTTGCACAGCGACTTTCTTTTTTCTTTAATGCACACAACAATTTGTTTGAGGAAGTGGCTAAGTTTAGGGCTGCTAGAAGAATGTGGGCAAAAATTACAGCGGCCATGGGAGCGACAGAACCCAAGGCGCAAATGCTGCGTTTTCATACCCAAACCGGCGGTTCAACTTTGACCGCACAACAACCGCATAACAATATCGTTCGCGTCACTTTGCAGGCATTAGCAGCTGTACTTGGAGGTACCCAAAGCTTGCATACTAATGGCTATGATGAAGCTCTTTCTTTACCTACAGAAGCCGCAGCAGGACTGGCTTTGCGCACGCAACAAGTGATAGGTTTTGAAAGTGGCGTTACGGAAACTGCTGACCCATTAGGTGGAAGCTTTTTTGTAGAATCCTTGACCAATGAAATGGAGGATGCAGCCAATCTCCTCATTGAAAAAATTGACACGATGGGCGGAGCTGTAAAGGCGATTGAAGCCGGGTATATGCAGGAGGAAATTGCCCGCAGTGCCTATATCTATAATCAGGCCGTGGAAGACGGTAGCAAAGTGATTATCGGCATCAACAAGTTTGTGACCGACGAGAAGAACGATACCCCTGTTTTTAAGATAGATGATTCCATTCGCCAGCAACAAATAGAAAAGCTGAAAGCTTTGCGAAGCAAGCGCGACAATGAAAAAGTGCAAGCTTCGTTAGCTGCAATTCGCAAAGCGGCACAAGGTACTCAAAACCTCATGCCCATCACTGTTACAGCAGTTGAAAACCTTTGTACACTTGGGGAAATCTCCGACGTGCTACGGGGAGTTTGGGGAGAGTATAAGGGGTAAAAAAAGTAAAAGGCAAAAGGTGAAATTGTTGGGAAATAATAATTAGAGTTTTGCTACGCTTCTTGGTGATTAAAGATTTATGCCCTCTAATCATAGTCGCCTATAATCTCTGTTCATCTCTGTGCCTCCGTGTCTTCATGGTGAAACCTCTATGCTCTCTAATTATCTTCAACTGCAATCTCTGTGCAACTTTGTGTCTCCGTGCCTCCGTGGTGAACTCTCAATGCTCTCTAATCAATTCCCCCGCAATCGCTGTGCATCTGTGCGCCTCCGTGTCTTCGTGGTGAAATCTCTATGCTCTCTAAGCTTCTTCAACTGCAATCTCTGTGCAAATCTGTGTCTCCGTGTCTCCAAGGTGAACTCTCTCTTCTCACCCTTCCTTCGGCAAAACTCATAAAAACCACCATTCCAAAGCCCAACATAGCCATCACCAAAAGCGGTACAGCGCCATAGTTCTTTAGTCGAATGGCAGTTGCAATTCCCCAAGCGAAATAAGCCACCAGCAAGGCTTCCAGGAAAGTCATCCAATTAATAGCAGGATTGGCATACTTACTTTTTAGTCGCGCCAAATTGTTCATGTTGCTGAATTTTGGTGTACGGACAAAGCCCGATTTGATACCTGCATATCCTTGCAAAATAGCAATGGCATTACTCAAAGAAATGCCGATGAACAAGGACACAAATAGAGGAAACTGGAGCAAGAATTTCAGACTACGCTTCAAATAAGAACCATCATTGTTTTTAAGGAATGCAATGAAATAATGCGCCGTGTAAATCATGAAGCTGACCGTCACAATATTGGATAGGATAAAGACGAGATTGTATTGCGGAAAACGGTCTTTCACGAACAACAACGGTACTGTGAGCAAGGCGTAAATGATGATGCTCACAAAGCCAAAACTATAGGTAAGATGAAAGGCTCCGTGCAACTTCACCCGTAGCGGAAGCGATGCACGTAGCAAGGGTTTTAGGTTTTTCTTGGCTGTTTCCGCACCGCCTTTTGTCCAGCGGAATTGCTGCGATTTCATGGCGCTAATCATGGGAGGTAATTCCGAAGGAGTGGTCAATTCTTCGAGATACTTAAACTTCCACCCCTTCAATTGTGCACGATAGCTCAAGTCAAAATCTTCCGTCAAAGTATCGGCCTGCCAATTGCCGGCATCAAGGATAGTTGCTTTACGCCACACACCCGCTGTGCCGTTGAAATTGATGAAGTATCCTGCCGAGTTTCTGGCTTGTTGCTCCAGGCTGAAATGCCCATCTAATGCAATCGCCTGTAGCCTGCCAAGTAAACTTTCTTTTTTGTTGAGATGTCCCCATTTTGCCTGGACCATTCCGATAGCACCTTCCTGAAAATGCGGAATTGTCTTCTGTAGAAAGTCAATTGAGGGTACAAAATCAGCATCGAAAATGGCAATGAATTCCCCCTTTGCGGAAGCCAATGCATCGCGTAATGCACCTGCTTTGTAGCCCCTGCGATTTGTACGTTGAATATGCTGTATACCAATGCCAGCGGCCTTTATAGCCGAGACGGTTGCAGCAATAATTTTGGAAGTTTCGTCGGTGCTATCATCTAAAACCTGAATTTCTAAAAGAGATTTTGGATAGTCTAATGCTGCAACGGCCAACAGCAATCTTTCTGCCACGAACATTTCATTGTAGATGGGCAACTGGATTGTAACCATCGGCAATTTTTCAAAAGCTTCGAGCTTCTTTTCTGGGCTTCTTTTCTTGAAAAAATGATAGATGAGTTGGGCATCAAAAAACGAATTGAGTAGCATCAGTCCGATGACCAATACGTACACCACCAGCAGGATTTTTATCAACAACATCATCATAACGACCCCACAAATGGCTACAACGAACCGAGCACTTGCTCCAGTTCATGCTCCGTACTGAAATACACTTCTCTCGGCTTAGAACCACTTGCTGGGCCAACAATGCCGGCCGCTTCCAACTGATCCATTATTCTGCCTGCGCGATTGTATCCAAGATTTAATTTCCGTTGGAGATTAGAGGTAGAGCCACTTTGCGACGTAACTACTATACGAGCGCAATCCTCAAATAGTTTGTCTCGATTGCTTAAATCTACATTTTTTGCTTCGCCGTCACCGTCCGCACCTTCGTATTCTGGCAGCTCAAAGGCGTGCGGATAGCCGCGTTGATTACCAATAAAATCCACCACAGCCTCCACTTCGGGTGTATCCACGAAGGCACATTGAATACGTAAGAGTTCTGAACCATAACTAATCAACATGTCACCGCGACCAATCAATTGTTCTGCACCTCCAGAATCCAAAATAGTTCTTGAGTCCACTTTTGCAGAGACTTTAAAAGCAATCCGAGCAGGAAAATTTGCTTTGATAGTACCGGTAATTACGTTCACACTCGGACGCTGCGTGGCTACAATCAAATGCACACCAATAGCCCGTGCAAGCTGCGCCAGTCGCGCAATAGGCATTTCTACTTCCTTCCCTGCAGTCATGATTAAATCCGCAAACTCATCCACAACAAGCACAATAAAGGGCAAGTATTTATGGCCATTTTCGGGGTTCAATCTCCGTGCTATAAATTTCTCGTTGTATTCCTTGATATTCCTCGCGCCGGCTTGTTTTAAAAGTTCATAGCGGTCATCCATTTCAATACACAGCGCATTGAGTGTGTTGATTACCTTTTTGGTGTCGGTTATGATGGCTTCTTCTTCGTTAGGAAGCTTGGCAAGAAAGTGTTTTTCTATCGTTCGGTAAATCGAAAGTTCCACTTTTTTAGGATCCACCAACACGAATTTTAATTGCGCCGGATGCTTCTTATAAAGCAAGGAAACGAGGATGGCGTTGATGCCCACAGACTTACCCTGACCAGTTGCACCCGCCAACAAAAGATGTGGCATGGTGGCCAAATCCACGATATAATTTTCGTTGTTGATGAGCTTACCCAAAGCGATGGGCAAACTCATTTTATTGTTCACAAATTTTTCGGAAGAAAGTAAGGTGCGCATGCTCACAATTTGCTTCGAAGCATTAGGCACTTCAATGCCAATTGTGCCTTTTCCAGGAATCGGCGCAATTATCCGTATGCCCAGCGCAGCAAGGTTTAGCGCGATATCGTCTTCCAGATTTCTAATCTTTGAAATGCGCACACCTTCCGCAGGAATAATCTCATAAAGCGTTACTGTCGGGCCAACTGTTGCGGAGATCTTCTGGATCGTGATGCCAAAGGAATTGAGTGTCTTTTCAATCTGTGCTTTGTTTTGCTCGAGTTCTTCTTTATTCAGCGCAATGGCTTCTTGGGAGCGCTGTTCCAGCAAATCCAGTGTTGGAAATTTATAATCAGGAAGGTCAAGTTCAGGTGCGTAAGGCTCTCCGCTTTCTATGGAAATATGGTCGCCATTCGAAATGGTGGCGGCAGCTGGCTGCTCTGCTTGTTGCACCACTTCAAAGGAAAATCCTGGCTCTGTTTTTACAGGTACTTGAAGATTTTTTTTAGCTAAAGCCTGTGCTGCAAGATGCTCTTGATAGGCGATTTCTTCTTCGTTTTGATTATAATCTTCTTCTTCATTTTCTGCGGGGTCATTTTCATTATTTATATTGCTTTCTGGGTCTTCTCTTTCATCCAGCTTGAGGTCGTATTTCTTGGCACTTGACGGCGTTTCTTCAATTTCACTAATTCCCTGAATGCCTTTGCCAGCCTTGCCTTTAGCCGCATTTTCTATAAATAATGCCGATTTTGTTTCGGGATCGGAAGGAGCGTCTCCATCATCAATATCTCCATCATCGTCTCCGCTATCATTTCGCAAGTTTTGAATACCTTGTTTCATTCGCCTGGCCGTTTCTCTCGCGCGCCGAATCATTGGGGAAATATCCAAGGCAAAAATGACAAACAGCACAAAGCCTGCAAGACCGAGCAAGACCAGACCTGTACCTGCTTCGCCAATAAATCCATTGGAATAGACAACGGCTTCAGCACCGTACGCGCCTCCCCAAGGGAAACTTGCATTTGGGACTACGAAAGCCAGGATGGGTGCGGCAATAAGAAGAATAAGGCAAAGCCATCGGAGATAGCGCATCGTATTGGCCATTCTCTTTCTATAAATGATGTGCAAGCCCATGGAAAAAGCCCAAAGCCCCAAAGCCAATGAAGCCAATCCGAAACCACGATATACTAGATAATGCGACAACCAGGCACCCATTCTGCCTGTCCAGTTGGCCACCACTTCATGTCCGTGAAACACGAAATCCTTCAAGCCACTACTGCGTAAAACTAGGTTTTGGTCTTGCTGCCAAGTGAAGAAATAGGAGACAATGGCGAGCGTGGTAAACGCACCGGCAAACAGGAAAATCAAGCCCAAAGCCATGCGGATTTGCCGCCGGCGGGTTTTAGTGCTGGAAACGGGTGCAGGCGTGGATTTGCCCGATGATTTGGAACTTTGTTTGGGTTTTTTTGCTGCGGCCATTTGCGCTAAAATGTAGAATTGAAACGGAGCGAAGATAGGATTTTAGGATGCGCCTATTTTGTCCTTTTCAGCGGCTGTATATTGCGGAGAGTATCTTGCCTTTTCAAAAATCCTTGTCCTTGCTCCGCTATATTCTTCGTTCCGAAAATCGTGTGGTTTTTTGCCTCTGCATTCTTCTTATTGCAGGAATGGGGATGAGTGTTTTGTTCGATTTCAACCTCGCCAATTCTGTTGACCAAAAAAGTTATTGGGGCATGGCACAGTTGGATTTTCACACTAGTCCGCATCGCAAGTATCGCTTTATCATTCCGCTTTTGGCGGGCGGTATCAATACTATCATTCAGGGCATCGCGCATTTGATTAGACCCGGAACTTTAGGTGGCGATTTTTCTTTGAAATTTTCCTTCTTTCTCGTCAATCTTAGTATTTGCGCCCTCTGGCTGACCATCATTTATAAATACTGCAGAGCTTATGGCATACGGAGACTCGGCGCTTTGATAGGACTTCTGGCGGTTGTTACCAATCGCTGGACTGCCCAATATGTAGGTACACCGCATACCGATTTGTTATTTTGCCTCGCGGTCGTCTCTATGCTTTATGGTATTAAGACTAAGCAAAATATGTTCCTCTTCGCCGCTATTTTCCTCGGTCCGTTTTCGAAGGAATCGTTTCTGTTTGCTGCGCCCGTTCTGTTCTTTTCCTTTTGGCCTTATTGGAAAACGGCCTTTTGGTTGTTTGTTTCGGGATGTTTGGTTTTTGCCAGTCGGTATATCATAGATACTGTTACGCATCAAGGAATGTTGCAAAGCATTGCCGCCGACATGAGCATCATTGCCTATATTCCTTCGCAACTCGCGCGACTGAAAATTATGGGTTATTGGATAGAACTTTTTGCGGCCTTCGGACTGTGGTGGCTTTTGCCTGTGGCAGAAAAATTACTATTTGGCAAGATGCCGAGAACCAATGCTTTCCTCAAGGAACCATACATCATCGCCTTCCTAGTGACGAGTTTATTTCAAATCATTTTGAACGGAGAGTATGCGCGGATGGTGTATATGTTGATGCCGATATATGCAGTGGTAGTGGGAATGGCGGGGGAGAGGATAATTCAAAATTCAAAATTCAAAATGCAAAGGGTGTTGAAGGGTGGCGAGAGAGATTAAAAAGGTAAAAGGTGTTGTAGGGAGAACCAAAGGCTAAATTGTAGTGCGGTTAATTTGTATATTCTTATGAAATTCTATCTCGGTGTAACCGATAATAAGTGGTTTAATTTCTTGTCCTGCATAAGTCCCGAGGATGTAAACTTTTGGCAACCTGGAGGTACTGTGAATTTTAGAGTGTTAGAACACGGCGCTCCTTTTTTGTTCAAGTTAAAAAGTCCTTTGAATGCAATTGCGGGAATTGGCTTTTTTTCAAGTCATACTTTTTTACCGATTACTGTAGCATGGGATACATTCGGGGAAAGAAACGGGTGTGAGACATTCGACGAGTTTAGCAGAATGATTTTGAACTATAGGTCTGATAAAGAGAGCATTAATCCTACCATTGGTTGTATTGTACTTACCAGTCCCATTTTTTTTGAAAAAGAAGATTGGATTGAAACCCCTGATGATTGGGGGAAAAGTATAGTACAGGGTAAATCATACAACTCTTTGGAAGGGACAGGGAATGGCATATGGACTGAGGTAGAAAAGCTCTTGAAGAAATATCTATACTTAAATAATTCCGAAATCGGAAAGAGTCAACTTCTAGGGGAAGAATCAAGTTTCCCGGGTTACGGCAGCACTATTTTGGCTAAAGTGAGGTTAGGGCAGGGGGCATTTCGAGTTCTTGTTACCGATGCTTATTCACGGAGATGTGCAATTACCGGAGAGAAGACTTTACCTGTACTTGAAGCTGCTCATATTATGCCATATGCCGAACCCGGCCCACATGCTATTTCAAACGGCCTCTTGTTGCGCTCTGATATGCATAAGTTGTTTGACAATGGGTATTTGACTATTACCGATAAGTCTATCATTGAAGTAAGTTCGAGAATAAAAGAAGAATTTCAGAATGGAAAAGAGTATTACAAATATCATGGTAGTGAATTGCTGCTTTTACCTGAAAATGATTTTGACAGACCCAACAAAATGTTTGTAGATTGGCACAATTCTCATGTGTACAAAGGGTGAGTTTGCAGATTTAAATTTTAAAGTGCCAATTTTTCAACTCGGGATGTATTGGATTGACAACTGGGCTTTCATTAAATTCCTAGCAATTTTAGGAGGTAAATTTTCATTCGACAACACTAGAAAAAGACATCCAGCAAAATTTCGGTCGATTCTGCGTATTTTTGACTACTTTTGTCAAAATAAAATTTGTCAAAATGGATAGCCTAGGCAACATTATTCGGAAACTCCGTGAAGCCAATAAACAGCCCTTGCGGACTGTTGCCGCATTCTTGGATATTGACCAAGCAATACTTAGCAAAATGGAGCGCGGTCAACGCAAACCTACAAGGGCACAAGTATTGAAACTGGCTGATTATTTTAAACTGGATGAAAACGATTTACTGGTCGCTTGGCTTTCAGATAAATTGGTCTATGAATTGGAAGATGAAAGTTTGGCGCTACAAGCTTTGCAAGTAGCCGAAGAAAAGGTGCAATACAATTCACGACCCAAAGCAAGCAAAGGAAATATCATCGATTCAATTAAAGCTGCCTTGCAAAAAGACGGGAGAGTAGTGAATGCATGGTTGTTTGGTTCATTGGCACGCGGCGAGGAAAACCCGAATAGCGATATCGATTTGATGGTTGAATTGAACGACAAGAAAAAGTACTCGTTATTTGATTTGTCCGACATATCATACATCCTTGAAAAGATAACCCGTAGAAAGGTTGATTTGGTAGAAAAAGGATATCTGAAGGGTTTTGCAATGGAATCAGCATCCAACGAATTAGTGAAAATTTATGGCTAAACCGGATTCACAGGAAAGAGCGGAGCATATCCTCAACGCGATTCAACTCATTCGGAGCTTTGTATGGTATGTAAATGAAGCGGACTTTCTAACCGACGTCAAACTGCAAAGCGCTGTTCAGTACCAGTTTCTCATCATTGGTGAAGCTGTTCGGCATATAGGTGACGATATCTTAGCGAAGTACAAATATCCCTGGCACATTCCTCGGTCCTTTCGAAATTTTATTATTCATGAATATCATGGTATAAAAATGGAAAGGATTTTTTATGCTACGCAGGATTTGGGCGAATTGGAAAAGCAAGTCAAGTTGATTTTAGAGAAGGAGTTTTGAAGGTATCGCCCTCTCAACTTAAATACTTCCCTACAATCGGCATCCTCCTCCCCGTCCCAAATGCCTTTGGCGATACCCGAATAATGGGGCAAAACTGATTGCGTTTGTACTCATTTAAGTTCACCATT
Organism: Chitinophagaceae bacterium; assembly: GCA_039935335.1. GTDB lineage: Bacteria > Bacteroidota > Bacteroidia > Chitinophagales > Chitinophagaceae > UBA1952. The sequence continues at coordinate 2,496 of JBDTKK010000431.1, read as the reverse complement.
CTTAGAATACGCGCCACTAATTTTTCTTCAAAACCTAAAGCAATTATTTCCGGTGGCCCTTGGCGTCTCTCGATATACTGATACAGAATCGCATCCATTGTGGCGTAATCCGGGAGGCTGTCACTGTCTTTCTGCCCTGGCCTCAACTCCGCGCTGGGCGCTTTGTCTATGATATTTTGAGGAATAATTTCACCATTCCGATTGATGTATCGAGCCAATTCATACACCTGTTGTTTATAGACATCGCCAAGCACACCTAGACCGCCTGCCATGTCGCCATAAAGTGTGCCGTAGCCCGTGGCTAACTCACTTTTATTGGAAGTATTGAGCAAGATGTAGTTGAACTTATTCGCCAAACCCATCACCAGATTTCCTCGGATTCGACTCTGCAAATTTTCCTCCGCCAAAGAAAATGGCTTGCCTTCAAAAACAGGTTCTAAAGTCATCATCATGCTTTCAAAAATGGATTTGATGGACAGGATATCGTAGGGGTTTCCGAGGTTTTCAGAAAGTAAAACTGCATCGGTTACCGAATGGTCGCTGGAGAACTGAGATGGCATCAATAAGGCTCTAACATGCTTTGCGCCCAATGCCTCGGAAGCCAATGCCAACACTACCGCGCTATCTATTCCACCACTCGAGGCTACAATAGCTTCCTTAAAATTCATCTTTTGAAAATAGTCCCGAATGCCCGTTACGAGTGCAGTGTGGACAAGGCTAATATTGTGATGCTCGTCAAATGTTTCCGGGATTTTTTCTCTTTCTTTCAGCTCAGATGCTTTCGAGATCGGCGTTCCGCCAATGCTGCCATCGGGCCTAAATTCTATCATCGCCATAGCCTCTTCAAACGATGGCATTTGCAACATCAAGTCGGCATTTTTATTCATCACAATGCTGCTGCCGTCAAACACCAGTTCGGTTTGTGCACCTACTGTGTTACAATAAATCATCGGCAATTGATAGCGCTCCACATTCTCCCGAATGATGTGCAGGCGGCCTTCTCCATGCACATAATCAAAGGGACTGGCGCTTAGATTTATCATCAAATCGGGGCTCTGAGGCATCATCAAATCCATCGGGCAAACGCGATACAATGGGTCTTCTACAAGGTTCCAGATGTCTTCGCAAATGGTTACGGCGAGGCGATGACTTTTAAAAGGAATCACATTCCAGGTGAAGGACGGTTCGAAATATCGATACTCGTCAAACACATCGTAGTTGGGCAGCAAAGTTTTGTTGACAACGGCTTTGACTTCTTTTTCGAATAAAAAGTAAGCGCTGTTGAAGAGGTCTTTTCCTTCAGGTTTCGGATTGCGGGAAGGTGCACCAATAAGCACGGCAATTGTATCCGTTTCTTCTTTTATCATTTCAACGGCTGCTAAACTTTGCTTGATAAAGTCTTCAAACTCCAAAAAATCTTTGGGTGGATAGCCGCAAATACAAAGCTCAGAAAAGATAATCAGGTCGCCGCCTTGTTGCTTTGCTTCGCGAATAGCAGCAATGATTTTTGCGGTGTTGGCTTCAAAGTTTCCAATGTGGTAATTCTGCTGGGCGAGGTAAATCCGCACATCCGAAGTCGTCGATTTCTTCATGTTTTTCAATAGGCGAATAGGCAAGGTAACCGCTAAAAGCTAAAGCAGAAAGAATCCCTCCTACCTGCTAAATGCTACCTTAGCTTCCTCAAAAAATCTATCATTTGCCTCAAGCGAAATATCTGTCCTACCGTGCCACGCATCGCTTTTCAGCGCTTGCGCTCGATTATTTGGATCATAAAGAATCTCTGAAGACTTTTTATCAATTCACTCCCGATTTGAAGGGTTTGGAAGCTGCAATAGAAGCGCGAAAACAATTCCCTGTGAACCGGAAAACCTTGGTGGAAGTCTTGCAAAAGCAATATCAACATCTACCCGAAGAGGCTCTGGTGACGGAGAATATTCAATCCCTTGCGCAAGAAAATACCTTCACGATTTGTACCGCACATCAGCCGAATTTGGGCACGGGTTACCTTTATTTCGTTTTTAAAATTCTTCACGCCGTCAGCATGGCTGAAGCTTTGAAGAAGCTGCATCCAGAGTGTCATTTTGTGCCTGTCTATTATATTGGTAGCGAGGATGCAGACTTGGAAGAGTTGGGTCAGTTTCGATTTGGCGGAGAAAAGTTTGTGTGGGCAGCCGATGGGCAAACAGGAGCTGTGGGCAGGATGAAAACGGAATCCTTACAGCCACTTTTGAAGACGCTGTTTTCAAAATTTGGCCCTCCCGGAGAGAATATGGATGCGCTACAAGCCTTGCTGCACGAGGCTTACAGCGAACACAATACCATTGCGCACGCCACTCAATATCTGGTTCATCGTCTTTTTGGGAAATACGGATTGGTGGTTTTAGATCCTGATGTTGCTGACTTGAAACGTGGATTTATTCCTGCTATGAAGGAAGATTTGCTCCAGCACACATCCTTGGCTTTGGCCGAGAAAAGCATCGCGGAACTGGCCGAGCA
>JBDTKK010000430.1:0-4121 GCA_039935335.1 Chitinophagaceae bacterium | reverse complement strand
CTTATTACCCGGCCTTGAAGTATCCACTATGCGGGATGCCGGCTATTCCGAAGAAATTCCCGAGCCTTTTAATTCCTTTAAAGAAAATGCTTTTCAGAAGGCCAACACGATTTTTCAATGGTCTGGGAAAACCAGTCTTTCTGACGATAGCGGACTTTGCGTTCATGCGTTGAATGATGCGCCGGGCGTGTTTTCTGCGCGATATGCGGGTGAGCATGCCCGTGATACCGACAACAATCAAAAGCTACTGGAAGCGCTCCAAAATGCAGAAGATCGTTCAGCACATTATGTTGCGATGCTCTGTCTCATCATCAATGGCGAAGCGCATTATTTTGAGAGTCGTTGTTCAGGAAAAATAGCTTTGAAACCGAGTGGCGGCGGCGGTTTTGGCTACGACCCCTTGTTCATCCCTGATGGCTATGATGCTACCTTCGGTAAATTGGATAGGAATATCAAAAAGCAAATTAGTCATCGTGCGAAAGCCTTGCTGGCTTTGAAAAGTTCCGGATTGCTATCTTCATTCTAGTTCATGAAATTCTCTATTGGCGATGCAGTTCGATTAAAACGAACGGGCGAAGAAGGGCATATACTGTCCTTCCTTTCTCCGGGTTTACTGGAGGTGGAAGTTCATGGACTTTCCTTCCCAGTTTATGAAGATGATTTGGAGCATCCTTACCTCAATTGGTTTACGGAAAAGAAGAAAGCTATTCCCAAAAAGAAGCTTCCTGAAATACTGCCTGAAAAGCCTGAAAACCGTGTCCAACGGCTCGCCCGTGGGATTTATCTTTCCTTCTTACCTCAATTTTCTTCTGGTCAAGAAGAAGAAGTGATTGAATGTTTCAAGATTTTTTTGCTCAATGAAACTGCTGATGCGCTCGAATTACGATATGATTTAAGAGCTGCGGATAAGTCCAAAATTTTCCAGCATTCCGGCTCTATTCATGCATTCGGGAATATTTATTTGCATCAGCTTTCCTTAGAAGAAATGAATGCTCAACCTCGCTTTCATTGGGAGTTTAAAATCCAAACTTCTACAGGGAATCCTGTGAAAGGAATTTTGCGTCTTCGCCCTTCGCAACTTGTGAAATACATACAGGAATTGTTGGCAGAAAATCTACCATCATTCTCCATTTTACTGGCGAATGATGCACAAGCTATTCCCACGACAACCGAGCCAAATCCTGTTTTTTTTTCAGGAAATACTTTCAATTATTCTCCAACAAAATCAAGCGGCCATTCGCTCGTAACGGTGGCCCAATCGGTCGTGGATTTGCACATAAAAGTCATCGCGCCAGAGACCCACAAACTTCCCAAAGACGCTATTTTAGACTACCAACTCAAGCATCTACAAAAAATGCTACAAGCCGCGCTGGTGGCGGGTTTACCACAAATGATTGTTATCCACGGACTCGGCAAAGGCATCCTAAAACAGGAAGTACATAAGCTACTTTCTACACATTCAGGTGTGCATTCCTTCAAGAATGAATGGATGCCAAAATATGGTTGGGGCGCGACGAGGGTGATTCTTTAAAAAGGATTTTTAGGGCAAGAGTCAAACCTTCCCAACACTCAAAGTTCTCTAAACTTTTTTTATCAACATTCTGTGCGATACCCCGTGCCTTCACGTCTCTGTGGTGAAATCCCAGATTACCCCAAATAAGACGCAACAATTTTCTTGAGTTGTGCCTTGCTCATCGCACCGCTTTGCCGCCAAAGCCGATTTCCATTTTTGAATAAAATAAAAGTCGGTACGCCTTGTACGCTGAAAGTCTGCGCTATTTCGGGGTTCTTATCAACGTCAATTTTGATGATAGTAATGGTGTCGCCCAATTCCTCCTTTACTTCTTTGAGAATGGGGGACATCATCTTGCAAGGGCCGCACCAAGTGGCGTGAAAGTCCACAAGGACGGGCTTTTCAGACTTAATAAGGTCGTTGAATGATTGTGCCATAGGAAACAATAAGCAAAAAATCAGGCCATGAGAAAGTTGAGAGAATATTTATTCAATCCAACTGGTCATGTAGCTTGGATCTTCAATCTTCACAGCGTGTTCGGTCATTTTCAAAGGTTGAAAAGTGTCCACCATCACCGCGAGTTCATGAGTCTCTTTCTGTCCAATGCTTTTCTCAACCGTTCCTGGATGAGGGCCGTGTACGATGCCCGCAGGATGCAAAGTAATCATCCCGCGTTCCACATGCTTGCGGCTCATAAATTCGCCATCAACATAGTAGAGTAGCTCATCGCTATCAATATTGCTGTGGTTGTAAGGTGTAGGAATAGAGAGTGGATGATAATCGAAAAGTCGAGGTACGAAAGAGCAAATCACGAAGTTGTGTCCTTCAAAAGTCTGATGCACTGGTGGTGGCTGATGTACGCGTCCGGTGATGGGTTCAAAATCATGAATGGACAGCGCATAAGGATAATCGCAGCCATCCCAACCTATGACATCAAAAGGATGATGCGCGTACCAAATAGGGTAGAGCAATCCTTTCTTTTTCATCTTTACCAGAAACTCGCCGGTTCTGTCAGTTGTGGTTAAGTCTTGTGGCTTACGTAAGTCGCGCTCACAGAAAGGTGAATTCTCCAAAAGCTGACCATACTTGCTTAGATAGCGGTTGGGAAATCTGACGGGACTGAAGGATTCGATGATGAATAGACGATTGTCTGGTGTGTCAAAATCAATACTGTAAATAGTACCTCGGGGTATCACTACATAGTCGCCATACCCGAAGGGAAGGTTTCCATATTGCGTGTGCAATGTACCGGTGCCTTCATGGATAAAAAGCACTTCATCAGCGTCTGAATTTTTGTAGAAAATGTCTTTACCCAAGCCGCCTTGTGGCGCTGCGAGCGATAATTGACAATCATTATTGAAGAGAGAAACTTTCCGAGAATCCAAATATTCAGCGGCTACTTCAGTTTTAAATCCCATAAAGCAGCGCTGCCTAAGAAGGTTGTCTGTCGCGGCTTTCGGCGACACATCAATCGGTTCATCGCTGCGAAGAACCACTGTGGGCGGGTGAATATGGTAGAGGATTGTGTAATCGCTGGAGAAGCCTTCAGTGGAAAATAATTGTTCGGAATAGAGCTTTCCATTGGGTTGACGAAACTGGGTATGGCGCTTCTTCGGAATCTTCCCTAGGCTAAAATAATGTGGCATTGTTGCTTAAATTTTAAGTCTGAATGCACCAAATTTAACCCATTCTCGGGGCATCAAATAATGATGCTCATTTTGAATGATTCGAGTGTTAATCATCCTTTCGAGAAAACACTCTTTTGAGCGACGAAAAGCGACTTGAGATTTACTAGAATACGATTACTTAGGCCAGGACTGAAAACGCAACTTGAACTAGTCCAATTACAAAACCCAGCACGCCACCAATCAATTCTACGAAGCGGAATTCCTTGGTCATAACCGCCAGCAGCAAGCCTTCCAGTCTATCGGAGGAAAATGCAGAGACCTTTTCGCGTACCATTTTTTCTACGTCAATCTTATTGCCTAATGAATCTGCGAATTGACTTATCACTTGAGGTAACATGGCTTGTATTTCTTCCATCAATCCGGCCTTGATTGTCTGCAACATTTCATCGCTTAGGAACATGGCCAATACAGGAATTTTCTCCTTGAGTCTTTGCTGTAAAAACCCGTCGATATGCATTTCGATCCCGGGCATGAGTCCGTCCAATTGCCCGGGCTTTTTTATTTGCTCCGCGATGTCGTCAAAATGCAACAATTCACTTGCTACGGTCGCGCCCAACTTGGCAGCAAATTGTTTTTGCCGTTTGGGGAAAACGCCATGAAAGGTGATGCCCAAAATCTTCTTCGGCTCGCGCGGATGGAAGAGCATATAAATGGCTATCCAAGTGGTAAACCATCCAGTAAATGCGGCGACGAAAGGTTGGGAAAAGAGGACTAAAATATTCATGGGATGTAGGCTGGTATAGGGTTTTGCCTTGTTTTCTAAAAATAAGATTAAAGGTACTTTTGTGTTTAGGACGCAAAGATATTGGTCTGTCTAAATGCTCACCCACTCGCCTGCATTCAAGCTTTCTAACACGGCAATTGTGGCACTGGAACTATTCAAAACTGTAGCTCCAGAAATTGGAACTACTCCTTTTTTT
>JBDTKK010000429.1:0-2810 GCA_039935335.1 Chitinophagaceae bacterium | reverse complement strand
CCGCTGGAATTTGAGGTGGTGCATCCTACGCAGCGGAGCTATAAGTGATTTGAAAATTTGAAAAATGGCAGAACGCTTAATCATAAAGAACTTTGGGCCTATTAAGGATGTCGATTTGACATTTGGCAGGTTCAATGTGCTTATTGGGGAGCAGGCTACGGGGAAGAGTACGGTATTGAAGTTGCTGGCGGTGTGTAGGTATTTTTCGTACATCATAAATGTGCTTCCTTCTCAAAAAAATCCATTTACCGAAGGGTTGTGGGATTGGGGGCTACTTGAATTCAGGGAAGAGAATAGTTACATAAACTACATCTGCGAAGATTATCAGTTGACATACTACAGCGTTCCAGAGATTATTTTTGAAAGTAAGAATTCTATACGGAGGCCTGGACTTTTTGATTTTAAACTGACTAATCCATCAGAGCGTTTCAAGACATTACTTTCAGAACTTTCAGAATTGCAACAGGAGAATAAAGGTGTCCCTTATACATTCTTTAAGACGTCGGTGGCGCAGGTGATGCAAAATCCGTTGTTCCTTGGTACAGAGCGAGATAGTAATTTTTTAGACTTCCCTACGTCAAGTTTGAAAGGCTCTATTGAGAATTCGGAAAAGCTTCGCCAGATTAAGAACAGGTTATTTGGAGAAGTAGCTATTGATCCACTCGGGATTTCTTATAGGACTGAAGGTAATGATCCGCTAATAAAAAAGAAGGGTGAAACAGCATTTCATAAATTAAGCAATAGTGCGAGCGGATACCAATCAGCGATTCCGATAGTTTTATCAATGAAATCGTACTCCAATCCTCCTGATTTTCCGGTGAGCTTTCCGATTGTCTTTTCTAAGCCTAAAACCTTCATTATCGAAGAACCTGAACTAAATCTTTTTCCCATCGCCCAATATGAGTTGATGAAATTCTTGGTTGACAAAACCATGAATTTTGGCAACAAAATGTTCCTTGCAACGCATAGTCCTTATGTCCTTTCATCCCTGAACACATTGATGAATGCTTTTCAATCTGGGCAAAAGGATGCAATTGCCACGGAGAAGATTATTCCCAAAGAATTTTGGCTTAACCCCGACGAGGTTTCAGCTTATTTTCTAAAACCTGACGGCACTTGTGAGTGTATAATCGACTCGGAAGAAAAGATGATTAAATCGGAGAAAATTGATGAGGCTTCTAGCATTTTGAACAGAGACTTTAATGATTTATTGAACATTCAATTTGGAATTGCCAATGAAGAGTCTTGAATCATGTCTGGCCGTTGAAACAGATACTAAATTCAGCAGAAAGGAAAATGGCAAGGCATTTGAATTGCGATGTGGGCAAGAGATTGAATGCCAGATTTACGACATGGAATGCGTTTTTGAAGCGGAAGATATAAAGCACTGTGATTGGCTTTTCACGGTTCATAAAACAAGCCAAAGGAACCAAAGCCTTGAGTTATCAAAATCAAAAGCTTACTACGTAGAATTAAAAGGTAACGACCATAAAAATGTATGCCGGCAGCTTTTCAATGCTATTGATAGAACAAAAGCGAAGTTTCCAAATTTTGATTTTAATGCAAGAATTGTCTCTACAACAGGACTGCAACCAGAGCTAATTACGAACGAATATTTCAAACGAGTGCGGAGAATTATTGGTAAAGAAATAGTTGTCCGGAAAGTCCATAAAGGCAATCAATTTAAATACACAGAAAACATCTAGAACAATGGAACACTACAATATGAATCTGACCCTCAAAGTTTGGCGTCAGAAAAATGCAAAAGCAAAGGGCAGTTTTGAAACCTTTAAAGTCAGTGATATTTCATCGGAAATGTCTTTCCTAGAGATGTTCGACGTGCTGAATGAAAGGCTCATCAACGAAGGAAAAGAACCGATTGCTTTCGACCATGATTGTCGTGAGGGCATTTGCGGCTCCTGTAGTATGTATGTCAACGGTCGTCCGCACGGTCCTTGGAAGCATACTACTGTTTGTCAGCTGCACATGCGCGAATACAAGGATGGCGACACGATTACCGTAGAGCCTTGGCGTGCCAATTCCTTCCCTGTAATTAAGGATTTAGTGACCGACCGCAGTGCCTTCGACCGAATCATTCAAGCGGGTGGCTATATCTCTGTCAACACGGGTAATGCGGTGGATGCCAATTCTATTCCTATCGAGAAGCAAAAGTCTGATGATTCCTTTGCCGCTGCGGCCTGTATTGGCTGCGGTGCATGCGTTGCTGCTTGTCCCAACACTTCAGGAATGTTGTTTTTGAGCGCTAAAGTGAGCCACCTTGCATTACTTCCTCAAGGAGACCCAGAACGAAAAATCCGTGCTGCAGACATGATTCAACAGCATGATACTGAAGGTTTTGGTAGCTGTACCAATATCGGGGCTTGCGAAGCAGTTTGTCCTAAAGGAATTTCCTTGGAGAACATTAATCGCATGAATCACGAATACAGAGGGGCTATGTTTTCCGGTAGTACCGTGAAGGGATAAATTTGCCTTTTAAAAAGTGAATTTGCAAACGTCCTCAATGATTCTTTCAAGGAGACCCCGGAGGGGTCAAATTCAAGTAGCGCCGGATAGCAACCCGGGGAGGATTCGGTTTTGGCTAAATCTCGCTCGCAGCAACAACGCAGGCTTAATTCGTTTGAAAGTCTTCATTTTCTTCAGCATTTTATTGTGCTCCAGCTTTGCCCAAGCGCAGACCGACACCGCTTCCAGCCACCTAAGAATTTCCGTACTCACCGTTGGTGTGGGCGATGAAATTTATGCCTCATTTGGCCACACCGGTATCCGTGTGCTGGACAGCGCAACAGGCT
>JBDTKK010000428.1:0-8864 GCA_039935335.1 Chitinophagaceae bacterium | reverse complement strand
GATAGCCCACAATGGGTGTTTTCAAGCCAAGAGGATAGACAAGCGAAAATGGCCTCATTACAAAGATTTGTCCATGTCCAAAGGTATCGAGCAGATGGGTTAAGCTGTCCACCGTCCAAATACACCTATTAAGAGTTGCCGACCCGGTGGCAGTTGGTATAAGATGGAGGGTATCTTGCTCACAAAGCGTAGTATCGGTTGCGTGAAAATCTATTTGTGGATTGCTGAGTCGAATGGAAATTGCCATAGTATCCGTGCAGCCGTAGATATTGTTGGTGGTAATTAGTTGAGCTACATAAACACCGGTATCCGCATAAATATGAGTTGGATTGGCCAAAGTGGAATTAGTACCATCGCCGAAGCTCCAATGATTGGACGTAGCACCAACGGAACTATTTATAAAAATAGCAGTCAGGTTATTGGGCGGACAAGGAATAGAATCTGTAAAATCGGCATTGGCCGGAAGTACTACCATGCAACCACTACACATGGTACTGTCAATACAACCATTGCTATCCGCATAAAGTATTATGTTATAGATGCCCGGAACACTATAAATGGCGATGGCATCAACTGAATTGACATAGGATACGGCTACCCCAACATCCCATAGATAAGTAAAGTTTTGAGTGGGCGGACGACCAGAAGTATTGGTAAAATACACTTGAACTTTAGGGCAAACCGTATCGGGCATAAAGGTGAAAGAAGGCTTGAATTTATCACCAACGTACACATTAGAAGTATCAGTTTGGGTACAACCGTTTACTGTCGTAATGGTAACAACTCGCTTGTATATGCCCGGAGTAATGTAAACATGTGTTGGCGTATCGCTATTGGAGGTGTCGCCATCGCCAAAATCCCAATGTACGCTTTTGGGAGTTGGGTAGGGATATAATCCATTGCCACTCACATAATCTAATAAGAGGACTTGCGGTTTGTAAGTAAAGGGCACACAACCTTTGTAAGGGTTTAGAACCTGAATTTTGATATTGTGGATAGTTACTACGCGTTGGACGGTATCGCTACAGCCATTGCTGTCTAAAGTGATGAGTAGAAGGGTATCTTTTAGTGGGTCAATAGGATAATATTTACTGGCAGTTGCCCCTGTAGCGGTACCGCCTGAAGACCAAGACCAGGAATAATTTTTACCACCGGTTGCGGTAAAATTGATGGTAACCGGAGCAGGGCAATTAGGGTCGGGTGTCCAGGTTACATTGGTTGCTGGGCGGGGGTTTATAGTAATGGTTTTTGTCGCGGTATCTGCACAAGGCCCAACTTGTGTCACCATTTTTATGGTATAAGTACCTGGAGTGGTATAGGCATGACCAAGAGAATCTCCATAGGCATTGGATAAATCGCCAAAATCCCAGTAAGTGCTGGAGGCGGTAAAACCCGGCGTTGTGTTTTTGAAGAAGGTGTTAGAAGAATAAGTTTGAGGCGGCGGGCCAAAAGGAGTAGATACACAAGCAGTAGTTGGTCCGGAAAAAGAAGCCAGATTTTGGTGTGTTGTAACGAAGTTGGTTTGCACCGAAGAATCAGTACAGCCTTTGGCATCCGTCACTTTCAACTTCACGGTAAAGCTGCCTACAGTATAATAATTGTGAGAAGAGCTCAAACTACCCGGACTATAGCCGCCGCCATCGCCATAATCCCAAGAATAGGTGTAGGGCGAACTGCCGCTGCCCACACTTCCGGTAAAATTCACCAGGCCGGAGGGCGTACAAAATCCTCTTGGATAAGCACTAAAACTGACACTAGGTTTGGGATAAACGGTTACCGCATTCGTAGAAATATAGGTGCCCGTGCAGCCTTTACTATTAGTCACAGATAGAACGGGATAGTAGGTTCCGGAAGTTGTATAATTATGGCTCGGATTGCTGCTGCTAGACGTTACACCATCTTGAAAATCCCAAAGTTGTGTAACCGAGCCAGAGACACCGGGAGAAATTACTGAACTAAAACTGACAGAAAGAGGGTTGCAGCCAGCACTTGGCGTAAAACTTAGGCTGACCGTTGGCGAGGCATAGATAGTTACAGAACCTGTTGCAGTTTTTGGGCCGCCGCTACCAGTGACAGTCAGCGTTATGGTATAAGTTCCCGTGGAGGTATAGGTTGTAGATGGGTTTTGCAGGTGAGATACAGAAGTGCCATTACCAAAACTCCAGGAATAGCCAGTTATCGTCCCAGTACAAGTGCTGGTAAAATTCACGACTTGTGGCGCACATCCTTGGCTTGGTGAAATGCTGAAAGACGCTGTAATCTGGGCATAAAGCCCCGAACCGCTCCACGCTAAAAGCAGTAGCAGCAAAGCATTAAACCGAATAAGAAAATAAAGACGCGTCATGCGGCAACAATATAGACGGGTAAAAAGTCGAAAAGGATAGGGCGGAAAACAGATTTTATTTTCAAAAGTACATCGGTAGGGGCAGGAATTGTCCCAATCCTCGGGTAAAGAAGATAACAACGAGCGACCATCGCGGCTGTGCCCCAGCCCAGACTCGCGCTACGTAACGCTACTTCATATAATTGATGGAACCCCGTGTGCTTACCATTCATCCTTAGTGCCTCTTCGTGTTCTTAGTGTCTTAGTGGTTAAACTCCAAATTGTCCTTAACGGATTAGCGTCTTCACACGAAGTACCTTTGAACGATGAACAAATCGACTTTACTCCGCGAAGCTCTCGAGAAAAAAATTCTCATCCTCGACGGCGCAATGGGTACGATGATACAGCGATATAATTTGACCGAAGAAGATTTTCGTGGCGAACGATTTAAGGATTGGCAGCTCGATTTGCGCGGCAATAATGACTTGCTTTCCCTCACCCAACCGCATATCATCAAAGAAATTCACACCGAATACCTGGAAGCTGGAGCGCAAATAATTGAGACCAATACCTTCAATAGCCAGCGTGTTTCCTTGGCTGATTATGAAATGCAGGCACTCGCTTACGAACTCAATGTAGCTGCAGGAAAAGTGGCTCGCGAAGCCGTGCGGGATTATTGCGAAGCCACCAATCAATCGGAAGATAATTTTTGGGTTGCTGGTGCCATTGGCCCAATGAATAAAACCCTTTCTTTAAGTCCGGACGTGAACCAACCTGGCTATCGTGCAGTCACTTTCGATGAAGTGGCAGATGCTTATCTCGAGCAGATTCGAGGCTTGGTGGACGGCGGTGTAGATATCCTGATGGTAGAAACCATTTTTGATACACTCAATGCGAAGGCTGCCATTTTTGCCATCAATGAATATTTTACAAGTACCGGAAAAGAGCCTTTGCCAATTATGATTTCCGGCACCATCACTGATGCTTCAGGACGAACATTGAGCGGTCAGGTTTTGGAGGCTTTCTATATTTCCCTGATGCACGCTAATCCAATCTCTATAGGTCTGAATTGCGCACTGGGCGCGGCGCAAATGCGTCCGCATATCGAGGAACTCTCGGACATTGCTTCCTGCTTTGTGAGCTGTTATCCCAATGCCGGACTGCCCAATGCCATGGGAGAATATGACGAATCGCCTGAAGAAACAGCGGCGATTGTTGGAGAGTTTGCCGCGAATGGATGGCTGAATATTGTGGGTGGTTGTTGCGGCACTACTCCTGCACATATTTCGGCGATTGTCGCAGAAATGAAAAAACATCAGAAGAGGGAACTTCCTGAAATGGCGGAAGCCTAATAGCATTATTTTACGTTTATTAACTTGGAAAATTTCCTGAAAGAAGGGGCTTGATTTTCCCTTTACAACACACCAATACTATGTTTCGAAAATTATGTTTCCTGTCCTTGCTCAGTGTGCTTTTCTTTTTCGCCTGCAATAAAGGCGGTGGTTCGAATTGTGTAGAAACGCCTGCGGGTGATAATTTCCGATTTCGGTTTACAGATTCGAATGGAAACGACCTTGTAGTTGGCCCACTGGCGCGGCTGGACGCGAATAGCTTGGTAGCCAATCAGCCTTGTACCAACGGGAATTTGGAAAATATCTTTACCTACGCCATTTCGGGGCGAGACTCGGCCGCAACACTTCGATTTAAAAACTTCCAAACTCCCGTTTATGGCGCTCCCGGCAATTGTTTTAGAGTATTTTTCCAATGGGGCACCGATATGGACACGCTGGATTGGCATTACAAGGTTGATGAATCTGGCACTTGTAAGCAACAAATCGTGGACTACATGAACTACAATGGAATTAACGCAAAACTCATCACAGGTAATGGCCCCGCATACTATCAATGTATCAAACCTTAAAATGGGCTTTTCGTAATCGATACATAACCCTCCGATTTCTTCATGTGGCATTCCCTCGGTCGATTTCTTCTTAAATATCGAATAGCCCTACTCCTGCTTCTAGGAGCGGCCACAGTGGTGATGTTTTTCTTCGCTCGAAAGGTGGAGATTTCCTATGAATTTACCCGCGCCATTCCGACCGATAATCCGAAGTACAAAGACTTCATGGCCGCCCGAGAAATGTTTGGCGACGATGGTAATGTATTCGTGATTGGCGTACAAAATCCAATGTTTTTTCGGGATGATTATTTTAGCGATTACGTCCAACTCGTCAACGATATTAAACACAGTCCGGCGGTAAAGAATGTACTAAGTGTACCCACAGCGATGAAGCTGGTAAAAAATGATTCGACCGGCAAGCTTGAAGCACAGCCATTGGTAGATACCAATATCAATTCGGGTGGAAATTATCGGGAAGCTTTAGACAATCTTCCGTTCTACAGAGGCATCCTTTATAATCCTACTTCTCAAGTCTATGTGATGGCCGTTTCCATTGATAAGGACGTGATGGTGACGGCGCGGAGAAACAAGGTGGTGGCGGATATCAAAGCTTTGGCCGACCACTACGGACAAGCTCATAAACTCGAAATGCATTACTCTGGATTGCCTTTAATCCGGACGGTAATGGCCACCAAAGTGCAGGCCGAACTGAAGTTGTTTACGCTACTGTCTCTGGCATTAACAGCACTGATTTTATTCCTCTTTTTCCGCTCTTTTGTTGCCGTGATTTCGTCCATGTTGGTGGTGGCCACTGGCGTGGTTTGGAGTCTGGGAACGATAGTTCTTCTAGGATTTAAAATCACTCTACTTACAGGATTAATTCCGCCACTCATCGTCGTGATTGGTATCCCCAATTGCGTTTATTTTCTCAATAAATACCATAGCGAATATGCCCGAACGGGAGATAAACAACAGAGCCTTGTGGAGATGGTGGGACGAATGGGAATAGTGACGCTGTTTACCAACCTCACTGCCGCCATTGGCCTCGGTGTTTTCTCTTTTACACACAGCAATTTGCTTCGCGAATTTGGTATCGTTGCCGGGCTTAATCTGCTGGCTCTTTTCTTCATTTCGCTCATCCTTTTACCGGCTCTTTTTTCTTTGCTTCCTCCCCCCCAAAAGCACCATACCAATTACATGGATGCACGCTGGGTCACTAAGCTTTTAGAAAAGTTGAGTAGCTGGACTTTCCATCATCGTCCTTGGATTTATGGTGTCACGATTGTTGCTTGTGTTCTGGCTTTAATTGGTACGCTTCGCTTAAAGGCTGTTGGCTATATCGTGGATGATTTGCCGAAAAGTGATGTCGTTTATCGCGACCTGAAATTCTTCGAAAAGAACTTCGGCGGCGTGATGCCACTCGAGATTATTATCGATGCAAAAAGAAAGTATCTCGCCACTACGCCGCGCACTTTATTGAAGATTGATTCCTTGCACGAAGCCTTAAAACCTTTCACAGAATTGGGGCATGCACTGGCACTCACAGAAGGTATTCGATTTGCCAATCAAGCCATGTCCGGCGGCGATGCATCATCGTATCAAATGCCGACTGAAAATCTCGTATTAAGTAACGTGGGCGCGGCTTTGCGCAATAGAAAGCAGGACGCGAACGACCCATTTTCTAGACTTGTTTCTTCTTTTGTAGATAGCACGGGGCAGACAACTCGTGTGGCGGTAAGCGTGGCAGATTTGGGTTCAGTGCGCACGCCTTTGTTGCTCGATTCTATTCGGAAAATCACGAGTAATTTGTTTGATACCGCGCATTACAAAACGACTATCACCGGCACTACTACCGTGTTTTTAGAAGGTTCGCGTTTCATCATTCATTCGCTACGCGATAGCCTTGTTCTGGCCTTCATCATGATTTTCGCCTGCATGGTTTTACTGTTCCGCTCCTGGCGAATTGTCCTCATTTCCGTCATCGTTAATCTTGTACCATTGTTGATAACTGCGGGTATTATGGGCTGGACAAATATTCATCTGAAACCCAGTACTGTCCTAGTATTCAGCGTCGCGCTCGGCATCACGGTTGATGTCACCATTCGATTCTTGGTGAATTACAAACAGGACTTGGCATTGTACAATGAAGACCCTGAAACGACCGTCCGGCGCACCATACGCGAGACAGGCTTGAGTATCATTTACACCTCGCTCGTGCTCATTGCTGGCTTTGCGGTGTTCTGCGTATCGCAATTTGATGGAACACGAAGCTTAGGCTTCCTTACTTCACTGACCTTGTTTTTGGCCATGATTACGAACCTCACGCTGCAACCGGCATTGTTGGTTTGGCTGGCAAAGCGGAAGAAGATTTGATTGAGCTTTTGGCTCCGCACTCTACACCTTTATACGCTGCGTTGCGCCTTCGCGTCCTTCTTTCCGCCTTTGCACGAAACGCTCCACGTTGCCTTACCCCGCCGTCACAGAAACCAGCGCTGCCGCGGCTTTCGCCCTTTCAATCAAGATTTCATCCACTGATGCACTTTCGTAGCCATCGCTATTACGGTTGTCCCATTCCAATAAATTCTTTGCCTAATTCGCCGGAGCCGAGCAGCATTATTTTCATCCCGCGAAAATAGAGTTCTGACGTACAGCATGCTTCCTTTCAAAGCTTTTGCCTACATTTCATTGTCTCTTTAGCGTTTAGAAAAAACATCAAAATCATGCAGCCGACGAACATCAAAGACCCCGAGTATTTTCATAAGGTGGTGGATTGCCAATATGCTTGTCCATCGCACACGCCTGTGCCGGAATACATCCGCCTGATTGCTCAGGGCAAGTATTCTGAAGCCTACATGGTGAACTGGGACAGCAATGTATTTCCAGGCATTTTGGGTCGTACTTGCGACCGACCTTGTGAGCCTGCATGCCGCCGTGGGCGCGTGGAAGATGAACCCGTAGCCATCTGCAGATTGAAGCGCGTAGCCGCAGATTTTAAAGATGATGTCGTTCATTTTATGCCTCAAGGGCCTTTCCCCAGCAATGGAAAAAAGATTGCCTTGATTGGTGCCGGCCCGGCTTCGCTAACCGTTGCCCGCGACCTTGCCCCGATCGGTTACGAAATTGATTTGTACGATGAACAGAAGGCTGGTGGCGGCTTTATGCGTTCGCAAATTCCTTCTTTCCGACTGCCGGAAACCGTGCTGAATGAAGAAGTCGACTACATTTTAAGGCTCGGTATTCACACCCATTTCAATCAGTTTGTGTCTTCTTTGAAAGAAGTTTTAGAGAAGGATTATGATGCTGTTTTTGTGGGAAGTGGTGCGCCTAAGGGAAGAGATTTGAATTTGCCGGGCCGCGCCGAAGGCGCGGCCAATATCCACATTGGCATCAATTGGCTGGCCAGCGTAGCCTTTGAACACACTAATAAAGTGGGCAAAAACGTCATCGTTTTGGGAGGTGGAAATACCGCTATGGATTGTTGTAGAACTGCCCGACGTGTGGGTGGCGAAAACGTGAAAGTCATTGTCCGTTCGCCCTTCGCAGAAATGAAAGCTTCGCCCTGGGAAAAAGAAGATGCACAGCATGAAGACATCCCGATTATCGACAATCATGTGCCGAAGGCTTACGTGGTAGAGAATGGGAAAATTGGTAGGCATGACCTTCGAAAAAGTTACTGCAGTTTATGATGAGAAAGGCAAGCGCAGCCTTGTACCAACCGGTGAACCGGATGCTTTTTATCCTGCGGATGATGTGCTGGTGGCCGTGGGACAAGAAAATTCCTTCCCTTGGATAGAGCGAGATTTGGGCATTGAATTCAATAAATTGGGTATGCCCGTGGTGGATCCTGTGACCTTTGGCTGTTCCAACCCGCGCGTATTTTTTGGCGGCGATGCCGCCTTTGGTCCTAAGAATGTGATCACTGCGGTGGCGCATGGTCATCAGGGCGCGGTATCCATTCATCTGGCTTGCGAAGGTTTGGATTTGAAGGCCGACCGACCTGCGCCAGAGACCAATCTTCATGCGCAGAAAATGGGCATTCATGAGTGGAGCTATGACAGCTATGTGGTGACCGACGAGCGGTACATTGTGCCACAAGCGGAGAAGGTGCAGACCCTCCGCGACCGAAAGAAGGAAGTAGAATTGGGTTTTGATTTGCCCACGGCTTTTCGAGAGGCGCAACGTTGCCTTAATTGCGATGTGCAAACCGTGTTTACCGAAGACAAATGCATAGAATGTGATGCCTGTATGGATGTTTGTCCGACGGCGTGTATTTCCTTTATTCCCAATGCGCCGGAGGAGCAATTGCGCCAAAACACCAAAGTGCCGGCGCTAAACCTCGAACAAGACCTATACGTGAGCGGCGAGCTAAAGACAACGCGGGTGATGGTGAAGGATGAAGATGTGTGTTTGCATTGCGGCCTTTGCGCGGAGCGTTGCCCGACTGCGGCTTGGGACATGCAGCAGTATTGGTATAATGTGACGAAGGCGAGCGGGGTTGGGGAGATGGTGTAGGATTTAATATCTAGCAATCATGTTCTGCCGAGCAACCTGGATTTTACTAACGAGTATATTATTTGTCATGGCTTGCGCCAACACAAAACATCATGCTGAACTGGCAGTTAATAATGATTCTCTAAGGAA
>JBDTKK010000427.1:0-12609 GCA_039935335.1 Chitinophagaceae bacterium | reverse complement strand
GTTGATAGTGGTTTATATCCCTTCAAACCACTCGTAGAATCTCCCATTTTCTATTGTCAAGGTGATGCAGCATTACCCCTAAAAGGTACAGCAGATAGCGGTGCTATTCTGTATTGGTACAATCCCGTTGGGATAAAATTTACGATGCCTCCTATTCCTGCAACAGACACGCCGGGCATTTTCGTGTATCAAAGCAACCAACGTTTCAAGGTTTGCGAATCCTTGAAAGACAGTCTTCTAGTCTATATAACTAAGCGGCCAATTGCGGCCTTCACCGGCCCTGACTCTCTTTGCCTCGGCGATACTGCCACCTTTGTTTTCAAAGGCTCAGTGGGCGTTGGGCCTATCTTAGAATATGTCTGGGATTTTGGAGGAGCCGGTTATATTTCTGGTACTGATGCGCAAGACAGACATGTACTTTGGTATGGCGCCGGCGATAAGCATATTACCTTACATGTAGATGAAAATAAATGTCCTTCACTTACCGTGTCCAAAAACGTAATAGTGCGCCCTATTCCTTTTGCTGGTTTTAATGTTCCTAATAGTGCCTGTCAATACGATACTATTACCGCTATTTACAACACGTTACCATTTATTGGGCAACAATATGTTTGGAAGTTTTCAGACGATATTAATGATAGCTCGATAACGCCCGGCCCGATTAAAATTGCTTACAACACTCCCGGTATCAAACATTTTTCTTTGAAAGCAGACTTAAATGGCTGTACTGATTATCGAGATACTATGATTACCATCTATCCTAAACCGCTTGCAACAGTTGAAAACAAAGAAGGGCCAACTTGCATTGGTGATAAAATATACCTAATGGGTAGCGGAGGTGTGAAATATTCTTGGACACCGAGCAAGAATCTTTTCACTGATGACAAGGGCGATTTATATGCTTTGGCATTAGAACCCATTACCTACACCCTGACTGTAACCTCCGGCCGTGGCTGCCAAGACAGTACGTTCTTCCATATAACCGATGTGCAACCTTGCTGCAATTTCTCCTATCCCAATGCCTTTACGCCCAATAATGATAGCCATAACGACCGCTTCAGAATTGTAACTTATGGCAATGAAGCCTATTTTGAATTAGATATTTATAACAAATGGGGACAACGAGTTTATGCTGGTTCGGATGCTACTCAAGGTTGGGACGGTACCTTTGGAGGCAAGCCTTGCGATGCCGGAACCTACTTTTATTACATGAAGGCGAAATGCTTCACGGGGCATGAGGAAACTCAAAAGGGGGACTTACTTTTGATTCGATAAAAAAAATCATCGCATCATGGACAGCTCAAAAACAGTTACCAATACCATCTCGATCAATGCCAGTCCGAAGCGCGTTTGGGCTGTACTCACAGAGCCTTTCGAAACGAAACAATATATGTTCGGCTGCGAAACCGTGACCGATTGGAAAGTAGAAAGTCCTTTGCTTTGGGAAGCGGAATATGAAGGCAAGAAAGTAGTTTTTGTAAAAGGTAATATTTTAGAAATACTGCCCGAAAACCTGCTGCGCTATTCTGTAATTGAAAACAATCCACCCTACGCGGATATTTTGGAAAATCATCTAATAGTTCAGTACGATTTGACGGAAAAAGATGGCGTCACCGAACTCACCGTGACGCAGAGTGGTTTTGAAAATGCTGCGGAAGGTGAGAAACGCTACCTCGATGTTTATAATAATGGCCTCGGTTGGAGTCCGATTTTGGAGAAAATAAAAATGCAGGCAGAAGTTCAGCGTACAGCAAAGTCAACTTCTTCTGAATTTTGAAAGGATGCAATAATTCAATAGACCTGTATCTTCTGGGTTGCAAGAACCACATTCTGAATTTTCCCAAAAAGCCTGTTTCCTTAGTTTGAAACTTATGAGTTCCCTACATCATTAAGTCCTGAAAAGGCGCAATCCAATAGCGAGGCGGTAACGCTCCTCGCATACTTTTATCAATATTCACGCTCTTCATTGCTGAAAACTAATATTTTTCCGCTTTAGACTAGGTAACTCCAAATTCTTGCTTACATTTATCCAAAGCAAAAAGTATTTAAAAATATTATCGCCTCTGCCGTTTAGTTTTCCTTTCAATTCCCTTCAAGCATTCTAAAACCTTGACAACCGAGAAAACATCCAAACCAGCCGCTACACAGCATCAGAGCGCGGCAGGCACCTTCTTCAGGAAGGCGGAAGGAGAAGGTTTTTTTGGTACCAAAGAAGCATCTTCCTTTTTTGGAAATGCTTTCATCCAACCCAAACTTAGCGTCTCTCAGCCGGACGACCCGCAGGAAAAAGAAGCCGATGCCGTGGCAGACCAAGTCATGCGGATGCCCGATTTCGCAGCCGATGCAGGTTCTATTCAACAAGAAGATAGTTCTACTTTAATGAGAATGCCCGAAGCTGCGGGATTACCCATTTCTGCGCCTGAAGAGAAGGACAAACTCAATCGCATGGAGGACGAAGAGCACGCAGATAGCGGCATACAAGCAAAACTGATGCGCAAATGTGCCGAATGTGAACACGAAGAAAAGGGTGTGCAGGCAAAGCTCATGCGCTTCCCAATTAGCGCAGAAATTGTAGAAGAAAAATCAAACGCAACTTTCGAAGAAAGTGCTGGCGAAAGCCAACAAATTCAAGCAAAATCTCACGGGCCACCAAGCTTAATCATCCAACGCAGTGGACGCGCTCCACCGCGCCCCTCTTATACTTTCGAATCTTCACTCCAAAGCACTAAAGGAGGCGGCTCGCCATTATCTTCCGGCAACCGCCAATCTCTTGAAAGCCGCTTTGGTGCTGACTTTAGCAACGTGCGCATCCACACCGATACGCCGGCGCAAAACCTTAGTGCCGGCATTCAAGCACATGCCTTCACCCACGGCGGCGACATCTATTTTAATTCTGGAAAGTATGCGCCGAATACCTCTGACGGCGGCCATTTACTCGCGCACGAACTGACGCATACTATTCAACAAGGTGCCAGCTCCACATCCAAAAATGCTGCGCGGACGGCTATTTCAAGAAAAAGTCAGGGAACAATCAATCCCAAAAACAACGGCTCTTCTGCCCAAATTCAAAGGGTAGCGGCGGAGCGACCTGTGCCTTCGCAGCTCAATAATGCTGTAGCAAAAGCGAAAGGAGAAGTTGGGAAAGTGAATGCCGGTAAAGCAGGCGATGATGGTTTCCGCATGGGCTGGGAGCGACTTACAGAATATTTCAAGACGACCCTCGGGGAAGACAAAGTGATTGGGAACGGCGGTGCTTACGTAAAAGGAGCGGTCGCAGAACAGGACATTAAAAAGAAACGGGAAATATCCGCTCTCCCACCCTCCCATCCCGACATTGCAGACAAAGGCAATTACAAACATGATGCAATGCCCAGTTGGTGTGGCATTTTCGTGTTCTGGGCCTTACACAAAGCAGGCGTACCCATGAAACCTTGGGGACTTGGTGCGCA
Source organism: Chitinophagaceae bacterium (assembly GCA_039935335.1). Classification (GTDB taxonomy): domain Bacteria; phylum Bacteroidota; class Bacteroidia; order Chitinophagales; family Chitinophagaceae; genus UBA1952. The sequence continues at coordinate 9,160 of JBDTKK010000427.1, read as the reverse complement.
AAACGTGAAACCCGAAGCGGCCTATCCTCCGAGCTATACGCCAAAGGCTGGCGATATAGCCTATCGAAATAATTTCTCCCATTTTGCCATCGTAGAAAAAGCCAATGGCGATACCATTACCACGGTCAACGGCAACACCGCTGGCGAGGATAATCTTGGCGGACAAGTGCAGGTACGCGATCATCCGCGTGCTGATTGGACAGCCTTCTTCGACCCCTTGATGCTGAAAGATGGCCCCTTGACAACTGGCGAAACCAGCGCAGAAGCCGTTGAACCTTTGGGTGTCGATAAGCTTCGCGAGAAGCTGTTTAGAAAAGAAGATTCTGGCGAAGAATTAGAGAGCTCAACTGCCGAAAATGGCGCTGCTGAAAGCATTCAGGCGAAGCAGGATTTGAGTAATTACAGCGTGAATGCTCAAGGTGCTTTACAAAGAAATGCAGCACCGAATGAAGCCGAAGACAAACTTCAGAAGAAAGAAGAAGACAAAAAAGACGAGGAGAAATCAGGCGGCATTCAAGAAGGAATTCTACAGAAAAAAGAAACGAATTCCTATCAGGAAATAAGCACTGAATCTAACAAGGAACATTCTGAAGCTTCCTCCAAACCCTCTGTGGTAGCAGATTCTATCCAAAGGAACAAAAACTTTGCGCAACAAAATAATACAAACTCTGCAGGTACTTTACAACTTTCCCGCGGGCCGCCGGGTCGTATTCAAAGGTCTTGGTTGGGCGATGCTTGGAATGCAGTTGGTGATGCTGTAAGTGGTGCTATCGAATGGGCAGCAGATAAAATCAATGAAGCAAAGGAATGGATACTGCAAAAGGCCAGTGAGTTCGTCAGTGGAATTCCGGGCTTCACCTTATTGACCGTCATTCTGCAACGCAATCCCATAACCGGGCGTAGCGTAGCGAGGAACGGGCCAAACTTACTTGAAGCCGGTTTGCAAATTCTTCCCTTGGGAAGCGTCTTCCGCGGTGTGCTGATTAGTTCCGGCACCTACCATGAGGCCGCCAATTTTGTACTGGGTCGTGTCAATGATTTTGTGAGTATGGCCGCCAATATTGGGACCCGTTTCTCCCGCTTTATTGATAGCTTGAGCCTCGCGGATATTGGCCATCCGCAAACGGTATTAGAGGATGTCGCATCGCTATTACACGATGTGATTATGCAAGTTGTGGGCTTCATCACCCGCTCTGCCGAGGATTTCCTGGCGATGATAAAGCGTGTGATGATTAGCCTGATTGCCAACTTCATCCGCAGTCGAATTCCTCGCTTGTATCCCTTGCTGCGCGTGGCTTTGGGGCATGACCCAATTACCAATGAAGACGTTCCTCGGAACGGCACCAACATCCTCAATGCGCTCTTCGATGTGACGGATGAAGGTCGGGCGCAACGCGCCCGCTTGCAAGAAAATGGTGCCTTCGGAAGGGTTGCCGCTTGGATAGACACCGGCATCAGCGTATTCAGCAATCTATACAACGCCATTCGCACAGGCTTTACCGCCATCTGGGATTTCATTTCTATTGAAACTCTGGCTCATCCGCAGGAAGCATTCGAGAGAATCTACAATCACTTTGCGCAACCTGTTTTAAGAGTTTGGCAATTTGTAAGAGACACCGCAGTCATCATTATCCAATTCATTAAAGACGCAATCCTGTCGCGGCTTTCAACCTGGGCAAGAGGTCAGCGAGGTTACTTCCTCATCACCCTTTTAATTCATCGCGACCCTTTCACCAACGTAACAGTTCCCTTCACGGTCGAAAATGTAATTCATGCCTTCATGAGCTTGATGGATGGCGGCGAAGAACAGTTCCAGCAGATGAAAGAAAGCGGCGCTATTGCCCGCACAACAGACAGGATACATGCGGCAGTCACGAGACTAAACTTTACCGTAGCCTATATCGTCGGACTGTTTACCCATCTCTGGTCAACGATTCATTTGAGTGACTTAGCCAATATTCCGGCACTCTTCCTGCGGGTGATTCGAACCTTTGCACAGCCTGTGATTAGACTTGTCAATTTCGTAGTAGAGATTGTCAAAATAGTGGTGGAAGTGATTCTGCACATCATGCAGTTCCCTGTGGATTTGGTGCAGAATATTATCCGCCGCGCCATGGAAGCCTGGGATCGCATCAAGCGCGACCCGATTGGCTTTCTGAAGAATTTGCTCCGAGCCATCAAGCTCGGTTTCTCCCAATTCTTTGACCATATTCTCGACCATTTGATGTATGGCCTCACGGGTTGGCTGATGTCGGAATTGCGAGATGCAGGTGTGCCTGCAATGACCGATTTTTCGCTTCGCGGAATCATCTCTTGGGTGCTCCAAGTCCTAGGTGTAAGCATGGAAGCTATTTGGGCAAAACTTGCCGCAAATCCGCGCATTGGGCCGGAGAGAGTAGCCCGACTTCGGGGAATGATTGGTCGATTGGACGGCATTTGGACTTTTATCAAGGATGTGCAGGAACGTGGCATGGCGGCTATTTGGGACAAAATTCAGGAGCAGCTCAGCAACCTTTGGGATACCGTTTTGGATGCTGTGAAAAACTGGGTGATGGAGCAAATCATTAACAGAATGACCGCTCGATTATTGAGCATGTTTGATCCAACGGGCATCATGGCCGTCATCAATAGTGCCATTGCTTTGTATAGTGCCATTCAATCCTTCATTCGTTACCTGCGCGAAATGCTGCAAGTGGTCAATTCCTTTGTGATGGGCTTGGCCGACATTGCCGCAGGCAATATTTCGACGGCGGCCAATTATCTGGAAAGAACTATGCGACAGGCTATGCCGATTGTGATTGGATTTTTGGCAAATCAGGTGGGCTTAAGTGGCATTGGGCATAGGGTTGGGGAGATGATAGTGCGGGTGAGAACCATGGTGGATAATGCGCTGACTTGGTTGGTGAATCGCGCGGTGGACACGGGTTTCGCCGCAATAGAAGGATTGTTGAGCATAGGTAGAAGTGCCGTAAGTGCGGTTGCGGGTTGGTTGGGATTAAGGAAGAATTTTACAACCCGAGACGGCCATAATCACAGTCTTTACTTTGAACAACAAGGACGAGCCGTAGGTCTTACTATAGCAAGTACACCGCTACCACTAGAGAACCTTCTTACTGAACGTCGTACCCAGCTTCAGCAGGAGAATACATCTAGTCAGGCAAAAGTTGTAGAAAATGCTCCGAAGCTTGCTGCAATCCAGGAGGCGCGCATATTAAAAACGGATGTTGATGGCCTTCTCCCTCAATACAATGACGCTGTAGATCGGAAAAGCGACAGGCAGGCAACTATCCTTCGCGGAACTATAGAACAGCGCATGAATTCAATCTTAGAGAAACTCATTATCGCGGGCATTGATACAGAAGGAACTAACAATATTCCGACCCGAGTTGAGCATAGTAGCATTGGGGGAGGCAGACCACAACATGTGCTCGCATTACCATTGACAACAATACCAGGGAATACCACAGGCTCTACACCACAAGAACCACCTTTAGGTAAGAATATAGTAACACCTCATGTTTGGACCAACTTCTGGGTTGCTGCACACTTACTCAATCACCATTTGCATGGCCCTGGCCTACAATGGAATCTAGTAGCAGGCACAAAGGAGACCAATAACAACATGAAGACCGAGATCGAAAATACCGCGAAAGATGAAGTAATGGCTAACCCTACAAAACAATACTTTTACGAGGTAACCGTTTCCTACTACAGTGCGCAACCCGGCAAACCGTATTTGGTAAATTTCCCTTCACAAATCAACGTGCAGTTCGGTGAACTTAGCGGAACACCTGGAAGATTTGTGAGAGGAACAGCACGAGGACGTGCCTTTTCACAAGACTCTCCGGAAGTTACCAATACCGCTATGCCTGCTTTTAACGAATCTTCCGCATCCCGGCTCTACGATACCTCCGTTGCTGCCAGTATATCTATTCCGGCTATTGTTTTTCAACGGATTGTGGAAGCTCGTCGTCTCCAACCTAACCATTCTTTAGGGAACGACGCTTCAGAACTTGTAACACACATGGATGCTTATTATGCGACAAATGGCTATGGACCCGCAGGGTATTTTGCTACAAGGTTTGGAGCGCAAATACAAACCTTAACAAACAATCACATTTTTATGCATTATTAAAATGGAAAAGAAAACTTATCTGGACTTAATAAACAGTATGCTTGGTCGCCTTGCAGCCAATCCCAATATCACTTTGCAAAAGAGTGACTTGAGATACAGAGTTAATTCGGCGCATGAAAAGGACGCGGTAACAAAAAGTGATATTCGGATATTCTACAGTGAAATAGAAGCTTTCCAATTTCGGTGGATTATCCGCCCAGAGGCAGAAGCAGCTCTTGGCGAAAACGCTGAAGGCGATGTAATCGGCGGAGCAGCCAACTTTATTCCATGGATAATGGATACGAGTACCATAACAAAATACGGCAGTCTGAAGGGAGAATTACAGGAAATTTCATCTCAACTTGATCCACATTCTCCGCCTATCATACATCCTATTGAATATTTGCCGGGCGACAAAATGATATTTCTTTTTCAGAAAAAAAATGGAGATTTATCTAATAATTTGCAGTTATTCGATTTCAACGCCACTCCCAATATAAGATTGTTAAACGCTAATATTGATGAATATATCAAACAAGGAATCAACTGTTGGTTTTTTTATAATTGGCAACAAGCCGTTTTCCTCGGCGACATTCCCAAAAAGAAAAAGATTCTAGACTATATTCACAAACTTACCTAAACATTGACCAGAGCATCGACATTTCCACACGCAAGATATCCTACTCATATACAACAGTTAAACTCTTAGATTATGAAACCATCCTACGCTCGCCGCTACCGCCGCAATCGCAATTCCTCCCGCACAGAAGGCAGCTTTTTCAAAAAGGAATCAGAGCCAAGTTTCTTTGACGGCCCGACCGCCAGCCCATTTTTCGCCGCCGCGCCAAGCCTTGGCAACATCCAACGGAAATGCGATAAGTGTGAAAAGGAAGAAAAGAAACCTGATAACAAAAAGGAAGAGGATAAGAAAATCCAAAAGAAAGAAGCTTCTGTGCCTTCAGGAATAGTAACCGCATCTTCTGTTGTTGGGGCACTTACTGGTGCTTCGCAATACCTACAGCCGAGCGTGAAATATCATTTCAGCAGTCGCATGAATCACGACTTTGGAGATACTAAAATCCACACAGGAAGCAAAGCCGCCAATTCGGCGAAAGCCTTGAACGCAAAGGCATACACGCTGGGCAACCACATCGTTTTTGCCGACGGGCAATTCAATCCGCAGAGCTATGAAGGCAAGAAATTACTGGCGCACGAACTCGCACACGTAGTGCAAAATCAAGGCAGCAACATGGGCATTTATAGAATGGCCGATACCGCAAACACTCCCGCCAAAGAAGAAGACGCAGCAAAGGAAGCGCCTGTCATGAGCTTTGAAAGTGGAGAAATGCAATTGGAAAATATGACGGCGTATGGCAATTGCGAAGGAGTGAATATCCAAGGTAGAACCGATGCCCATTACCGACATAGCTACACCTCCAGCGGAGAGCGGACAAGAGGAGCGGATTGCCACGGTTGCGCTCCGGCTAACTGTATTTCTGAAACTGGAATCATTGAATCTGTCTTTAGTGCCGCGCCGCACGTCACGCTGCCTCATGTACCCCGAGGACTCAACGACTGCGAAAGAACTACTGTACAAAATGCAATCAATACCACCCTAGCCGCCCACGAGCAACAACACGTGGATGCCTTCAATACTTATGTGGGTACCGAAAGCACGCCTTATACTTACAATGGTTGCTCGAATGGCAAAAGGGCCTTCATCCGTGCAAGACATAATGGTATAGAAGCCGCGCGCAGAGCAGCATCCAATGCTTTGAGTGCCGCACTGGACCCATTTAATTTCATGATAGATTGCGACTGTCCCGACACCGAAACAACAACGCATACAGGAGGACGCTCCAGAAGATAGAACTTAGCAAGACCTATGATTTTCTCTGCAAACTTTATTTCCCATTTTCAAGAGTATTTGGCGCTTCGCTTAAAGGGACTTTCGAATCCCTTTACCCTACCTAATTCCAAAGTTTGGAAAATTGAAATCTCGAACCTTAAAGCCGAAGAACCTCTACTAGCAAGCCTTTCGGATGAGGAGATTGCAATTCTATTGCTCGCTTTTATTCCTAATCTGCAACCAGATTTTTTGAATAACGCCATCATGGAAGCCTTTCCGAATGGCGGCGATTTACCCATTCTTGGTGGTGTAAAGGGCGTGAACCATCGCGGTATTTTACCGACAGGCGAAACCATTTTGGCCATCCTTTGCGGTAGCAATCTCCAAGAAAGAAATCGAATCCAAGTATTGCTGCAACCCGATGCGCCTCTCGTGAAACAAGGTCTGCTTTATATCGAAGCTTTGCGCGAAGGCGAACCGCCGATGAGTGGCAGAATGATTATTCCGCAGGCAATAGTAGAGCAATTGCTTTTTGGCCACGAAGCCGCGCCCCGCTTCGGTCCGGAGTTTCCGGCTAAGCAAGTGACCACGGCGATGAATTGGGAAGATGTGGTGCTGCCGCCCGCCACGCGTCAACAGATTTCCGACATCGGTTCTTGGCTGGAAAACCAACATAAAATAACCGCAGATGCCAACCTTTCCCGGAAAATAAAACCCGGCTATCGAGTCTTGTTTTATGGTCCTTCGGGAACGGGGAAAACCTTGACTGCTGCGCTCTTGGGCAAAGAATACGGCAAGGAAGTTTATCGGATAGACCTCTCGCAAATCGTGAGTAAATACATTGGCGAAACGGAGAAAAATCTGGAGACCGTTTTCCGACGTGCGGAACGCAAAGACTGGATTTTATTTTTTGATGAAGCCGATGCTTTGTTTGGAAAAAGAACTTCTGTGCAAAGTGCGCACGACAAATATGCCAATCAGGAAGTGAGCTATTTGCTGCAGCGCGTGGAAGATTATAATGGCCTGCTGATCCTCGCTTCCAACTTCAAAAACAATCTGGATGATGCCTTCATTCGGCGCTTCCATGCGATCGTGCATTTCCCGCCGCCGAATGCGCAAGAGCGATTGCTGCTTTGGCAAAAAAGCCTGCCGCAAAACTTACCCTTAGACACCTCGGTGGATTTGTACGAATTGGCGCAGCAATACGACCTGACTGGCGCGGGCATCCTCAATGCGGTTCATTATGCCTCGCTCAATGCCTATGCTTCGGGTGAAAAGACTTTGTCGCAACAGAGCTTAATGGGCGGGATAAGGAAGGAGTTTTTGAAGGAGGAGAAGGCGGTGTAACGGAAAAAATGTAATCGGAGAACGCTTGCCACGGGCGGCGTAGTCAGAGTCTAAGCACAACGAAAAAAGGAGAACGCAGCCAAAAAATACCGTAAATCGCGTATCGTGTTTTCTGGTTTCTCTGCTATTTTTATCACTTCAAGTATCCTTTCAAAATTTTCCATGAAGCACCTATTTATCGTAGGCATTGTTGCTGCCTTAGCTTTTGCACAAACCGCCACGGGACAGCCTCAGTATCGAAACCAAGAACGAATTGGCACGGATGGAAAAACCTACTCAGAACGGGAGATGGAAAAGGTTGCCGACCGAGCCCGAACTCCTAACACGCCAAGCACTAATAAAAGCCAATATGGCTGGGAAAAGCGGCGGAATGAGGCGGCGGCAAAGGAGAAATACCAACAAGATAAGCTAAACGCGGAAGCCGAAAAAGCGAGCAAGGCTAAGTATGAAGCAGCAGACGCTGTGCGCATTGCCGAAGCTAAAGCTTACAACAAACAATATCAGGATAAAGTAGATGCCGCCGCAGCTCGAGCTTCCAATGAAAATACCCAGGCATTTGAGATGTTAATGGGTGCTTACAAGCGCGATTATACCGGCCTGCTGACGCAGAAAGAGAATGATGATATTTATGCGAACAGCCATTATATGATTTACCAAAATCGGAAAATCCGGTATGATAAAGAGTCTTTCAAAGCGATTACTGCGTTCCGGAATGAACAAGATACAGGCAGCTACGAGCGCCTTTTACGACTGGCAAAGATGAGCGGGCGCTATGCTGAAACCACCACCAATGAATTAACATCGCTTTTGAAACGCTTTCCAGAAAAAAAGGAGGCGATAGAGCGTGCACAACTTGAGTTACTGCCCTATTATTTTGGCCGCTGGACTAGCGACTATAATGCCAGGCCTGACTATAATAGTACAGATAATACTATTCCCAAATCACTGTATGAGCGCGGCGATGTTGCCTATCGCGATGCCTTGTTGGCTATCTTTCAGGAGTATTCCGCCAAGTATCCTGATCTCGCTGCAAAGGCAGTAGGTAGTTGTCGCCCACGACTAAATCCATATTTGCTCCTAGCAGAAAAGTCTTCTGCCAATGAAGCGCAATGTGGCGCTTTTCATCTTTTAGTTTTGCAGTCAGATTGCCGGGACATCACCATCTCTAGAGAGAAAGAATTCCAATTTGAGCGCGACCTTTTCAGCTCTTACAATAAATTAGCAGACTATCGTCTTCGGGAATCAGCAAAATACCTTTTGGAGCATAACAAAGCGGAGCTGCGTGCCTTTACAAAGGATGATTGGCGCCGAATTGCGGAAAAGCAGGGCTTACCCATCAACAGTTTGTCCAATGCTTTCCGTACACCTAGAAGTGACGACAATGATTATGCAGGCAAAGGAAGATGGCAGGACGTTAAACGTTCTATTCCTGCGCTATGGGCAGCAATTGACGAAGCCTGCCCTGAAAAATCTAAGTATGCTCTTAAACCGTATTAGTGGGATACTGTTCAGGAAGATTACCCAGACAGCAACTTCATAATACTTGCAGCAACTTGCAAGCCTCAAACATAGCCACTTGGGCGGAAAAACTTAGTCGCAACAAAGCTTGTTGGGCGGGATAAGGAAGGAGTTTTTGAAGGAGGAGAAGGCGGTGTGAGGGAAGGTATGCGGTCGGAGACCGCTTGCCACGGCGACGTAGTCGGAGACTACGCCGAGCGGGGCTTGATGGGCGGGATTAGGAAGGAGTTTTTGAAGGAGGAGAAGGCGGTGTGAGGGAAGGTATGCGGTCGGAGACCGCTTGCCACGGCGGCGTAGTCGGAGACTACGCCGAGCGGGGTTGTTGAAGGAGG
>JBDTKK010000426.1:0-3253 GCA_039935335.1 Chitinophagaceae bacterium | reverse complement strand
CTCCCTGCATTCCCGGATGAGCGTGGACTCTTTGTAAAAACTTTCCACGATTCCAGCCTTCGTACCGCCGGAATAGATTTTCAATTAAAAGAATCATACTTCTCTTTTTCGAAGAAAAATGTTATTCGGGGGATGCACTTTCAAATGCCACCACAGCAGCACAGCAAAATCGTGTATTGCCCTGTGGGCGCTATTCTTGACGTAATTATAGACCTTAGGAAAGACTCAGCAAGCTTTGGGCAATTCCATGTTCAGGAGCTTAGCGAACACAATCATTTTGCGTACTTTATTCCCGAAGGTTTTGCTCATGGTTTTAAAGCACTAACGGAAGGCGCAATGACCTTTTACCTCGTTTCTTCAGAGTACAATAAACAGTCGGATACGGGGATTCGCTGGGATAGTTTTGGCTTTGATTGGGATTGCAATGCGCCCATCATTTCTGCGCGGGACCAAAGCTTTGGCGCTTTAGAGGATTTTAGAAGTCCGTTTTGAAATTTTTGAAGGATGCCAAGTGCCTGTTCGGGCAGCTCCGCAGGAGCGCTATTTTGGTAGGAGAATCACCATAGGTGCTGTGCTATCTATCCCTGAAAGGGCGATATTATTATAGCAATCACCGAACGGTTTTTTACAAAGCTCTGGGAGGGCGACATTTTGGTAGAAGATGCTCTGGGTAAGCCCAGAAGAGGCGATATTTTGGTAGGAAATCGTTTCTGATTTTCTGAATGGTAAGTACCGTAGGTCCTTCAATTTGATCAAATCTGACGATGAAAAACAAAGCGCTCAATTGTACCAGAAATATCCTGTTTTGCTGCTATGCCCGCGTGAAGGATCGCAGCGAAAATCCTTTTTGCCATTGTCGACTTTCATTCTCAGCAGAAACGCTGATAGGCAAAAAGATTGTAGCGTAGAGCCTGACCTCGGCCTGCCTATCAGCACGCTAACTGCCAAGAAAAACCTTGGAAGGCAGGCCGGGGACACGCCCAAAATCTAACTCTTTTTCGAGATGCTGTTATTCTTCCTCTTCATCGGGAACAACATCATTGATGCTCACTTTTACCCGCCGAATGCGCATCTTGTCCACCTCCAGCACCGTAAATTCAAACTGATGATATTCTACAGTTTCATTCACCGCTGGAAATTTCCCGGAGATTTCTAAAATCAAGCCACCAATGGAATCGCTCTCTCCGCGCACATCTTCAAACGTGTCTGACGGTAGGCCAATCATGCGGCACATATCGTTGATTAAGGTCTTGCCCTCGAAGAGGAAATTCCGGTCGTCAATCTTGCGGAACATAGGATCATCTTCGTCAAATTCATCCTTGATATCGCCGATAATTTCTTCCATGATATCCTCCAAGGTCACGATGCCCGAAGTGCCGCCAAATTCATCTACAACAACGGCCAGGTGATTGCGTTTCTGTTGAAATTCTACCAGCAAATCCTTTATCAGCTTGCCTTCGTGTACAAAAAACGCGGGGCGAATCAGTGCGTGCCAATCAAAGTTATCGTCCTCGGTATGCGGCAAAAAATCTTTGGTATGTATCAAGCCCGCCACAGTGTCCAGGCTTTCCTTATACACTGGCATTCTGGAGTAACCATTCTTGATGGCGTAGGCTTGGACTTCCGTAAAAGTCATCTCATAATCTAGGGCAGCAACGTCCAGCCGAGTGTGCATAATTTGCCTTGCCGTAATGTTGCCAAACAGCAGAATCCCCTTGAAAATATTGACCTCTTCGCGTGTGGCGGTATGGCCAACAGTGAGCTCTATGGCGTGTTCAAAATCCTCATGGCGAAGGCTGTTGTTGTTACCTTTTTTATTGAGTTTGTTCTCTATAAAAGTGGTTGAGGAAACCAAGGTCCGACTAATCGGCTTGAAGATTCCGTTCATCGTACTGATGACGGGAGCACTAAAAAGTGCCATGCGCATATTGTTTTGCGTGGCGTAAACCTTGGGTAAAACTTCGCCAAAAAGTACCAGTAAAAACGTGACGGCAACGACCTGGATTAAGAACGAATAAAGCACTGGAATGCTTGCTGGGAGCAGCGCTACAACAAAAACATTAGTCGTGATGATGATGGCAATGTTGATAAAATTATTGGCTACTAGTATGGTTGCCAGCAATAGTTTCGGTTGTTCTAAAAGCCGAACGGCTATACGAGCCGAGGGTTCTTCTTTCGTCTTGAGATAGTTTACATCCTTGGCTTTCAGCGAAAAATAGGCCGTTTCTGCACCGGCGGTTATGGCGGTAAGCAGTAGTAAGACCAGAATAACAATCAACAGGATTGTAAGAACCGTAGGGGAGAAGGAATGGTTTGCAGTCGAGGTTTGCAGTAAAAATGTCAGCGGGCTCGTCCCGCCTTCAGGGGCACTTTCCAAAATGGGTAGGAGTTGGTGAATTATTCAAAAGTAAATCGCCTGCGCTAACCAAATGAAAGAATTCTGCCTCACAACGGTAAAATATCATCTTCTGCAACATTTTCTGCTGCCTTTTGTGTGTTTTCTGTCGGTGAAAGGTTTTCGGAATAATGATTTAATTCCGCGTCTTTCCGTTTATCCAGGAGGATAAGATTGTCGCCAATTATCTCTGTGCAGCTCCTTCGGATGTTATCCTTGTCTTCCCAATTGCGCGTGCGGAGTTTCCCCTCAATATAGACTGCGCTGCCTTTGTGCAAATATTTTTGAGCCAAATCCGCCAAGCCGCGCCAAAGCACTACTGTATGCCATTCAGTTTGGTTAGAAATATGCCCACTTTTGTCTTTGAATGTCTCTGTGGTGGCAACGGTAAACTTTGCAATGCTTATTCCGCCGTCCAACATTTGCATTTCGGGGTCTTTTCCAAGGTTTCCGATGAGCGTTACTTTATTTACTCCGCGCATAAGCTTTAAAAATTTCCGTGTTGAGCAATTTCCTTAAAAGTACTTTTTTTCTCAAAAAGATTTAAAATCGTCTTGGGCAACGGGAGTTTTGTCATGGTATCAATAGCCGTCCAAAGGCCAGTGTCGGGCGTTTCGGGCATCCGCGAGCATTTAATAGAAAATAGTTTGGAATGAATCAACTGATGCGTCAGGCGTTGCTTATTGCTGCTTTCTAGCAAAGGAATGTTTGTAAGATTTAAGCTTTGGAATGCTTCTGTTTTTACCAATTCTTCCGAATCCATTTCTCTGTTGGTTTCTATTAGAAAGGGTTGATAAAGTCCCTTCCAAATTCCCTTTTCCTCGCGACGATGTAGCCAAAATTCGTCCTTGAATTGGA
>JBDTKK010000425.1:0-5736 GCA_039935335.1 Chitinophagaceae bacterium | reverse complement strand
TCAAGTTCCAATATCGGGAATCAGCAATATACCATTGGCTTTTATCCTTGGCAGCATGATAGTTTATATGAGCGTAATATTAGCGTCGGCACAGGAACGTTAATTAATCCCGCTCAATGCTATCAGGTAAATGACAATGGCCCAGCTGGCGATGTTAATTACAACTGGGATTTAGATCAAAGCTTTGCTGTGACTAATGCGAGTAATACAGGTAAAGACATTTTAAGCGCTTGGTGTAATGGAATGTTTATCGAGGCAAAGTACAGCAATCCAAATGTCATGGCTTTTCGCAGTATTCCATTGGGCGGACTACCCTTGCATGGGAAGGTAGGAGATGTATTTTTGTATCCTCAACCAGGCACAAATATTCTGAACGTTGAGAACGGGAAAACCGGAACTGGGTATCAAGTGGTTGATATGAACGGCAAGAACGTTGCGAATGGACAATTAAACGAATCCGCGCAGATTGATATTTCGTCAATGTCTTCTGGAGTGTATTTACTCTATATTAATGGTAAATCCCTAAAATTCACAAAGAAATGAAGCAAGCTTTAGTATTTTGTATTCTTGGTTTGACATCTGTTTTCATGAGAGTGACTAGCGATGCGCAAGTAACACCAAGTTACATTTACGGCAATTTTAAGACACAAGGACGAACAGGTTATTTTCTTTATGGCCAAAAAGAAGCTTTTAAGTTTCAGTCCATTTACGTTCCTACGGATTTTCCAGGAATGCCGAGTGGACAGATAACTGCTTTGTATTTGATGAAAATTGGTGGAGGTTATCCTAAAGCACCAACTTGGAAGTATTACAACTTTAAAGTGAGCCTTGGATACACTACCGATACTTTTTTTCACCATCCCACGGGTTATGACACTTTCCGCACGGAACTAATACCTGTATTTTCTGCGCCAGAGTTTTCGTTTACCAATACTGATACAGTTACAATGACATGGCAAAAAATACCGCTCGGCACGAATGGTAACTTTGTATATGATGCTAGTAAGCCTTTTATTTTACAAGTTACCCGAGACAGTCAGTTAGTAGATAATAACGGCCCACAAATAGTTTGCTCTGGCCTCGGTAAAATCACACAACCAAGAACTTTAATAGGTTATCCTGATTCTGTTCGTGCTAATAAAGGAGCATATTATCAAGTTGCTGTTTTAGGCTTTGATATTATCCCTACCGAAGTTGGCGCCTTAAGCTACATCAGTAGTTTTGGCTTGTTTCCTAATCCCGCATCAAATGGCAAGTTTAATGTGTCTTTTTCGGCTACTAAGGCTGTGCAGCAAGCTACGGTAACGCTGCGTACGGTAACGGGGCAAAGTGTCTTCCGGCAGGAGTATGCGAATGTTGGCCATAGCTTTTTCAAAGAAATAGACATGCACGGTGCTTCGCCGGGTATTTATTTCATGGAGCTTGTAGCAGATGGAGACCGCATCGTTCGGCGGGTAACGATTGAGTAGGGCTACAAAAAGGAAAAAGGGTCGTCTGCGTTTGTAGATGGCCCTTTTTTAATTTCGCCGTTTCCGCGTCAACGATGTTTATCATTCCAACGCCTTTCCTCTTTTTCCTGATCGTTTAGCGACTTATTAATTCGATCTTGGGATTTTTGCTTATCATTTTCAAGCCCGCGTTGAAAGTCACTTTGGCCTTTCTCAAAATCTTGCAATTGCTTGCGGTCTTCAGCCGTTTCTGCACGGGGTTTCTCCCGCTCTTTTGGCTTGCCAAATGCAATAAATAATGTTGCCGTAACACCATAAGCGCCCAGTCCGCTTTTCAACTTTGCATCTCCCGATACAGATGGTGCGCCGTAGTCTTTATAAAGCGCGTTGTACAATGGCGAGAGGTCTGTTTGTATAAAAGGTACATCATAGTAGGCTTTCAACTCCAGGAAGTGGGTACGAAACACAAATTGTGGGGATACACCGATGGAAAATCCTTTAAAGTCATCGGCACCATTATAGCGACTTAGTTTTTTGCCATCACTAGCGGTTCTCATCATCCAAGTTCCGCCGTAAATCCCTGCCCCTAGATAAACGCCTGTTGTCCGGTATTTCCCGAAGGAGTGGCCGTAGGCATAGGAGTATCGTCCGCTATGCTGTGTGAGCTTCAGTTTGAAGTCTTGAGCAGCTTGTGATGGGTCTTTCTGGACGCTATAGCTCGTTTTTAATCCAGTTGCGCGGTATTCAAAATCCATCATGCTGTTGCCTGCAAAAATTGCAAAGCCAAATGAGCCGCCATTGGCATAATCTGTAGCAACGATGGGCGTATGTTGAAATCCTGATTCCATATTAAATCTTTGTTGGAAGCCGGTAAAGGCATCCCATTTAGGCTGAGCAAAATTCCAACCGATATTCATACCAAAATTGCGATACCATTCTTCGTCCTGTGCTTGAGCAACATTGAAGAACGCAAAGAATAGGACGATTAAGAGCAATGTGCGACGCATAGGGGGTTGTTTTTTATATCGTCAAAAGTAGCAGCAGCGAAATGCAACTATATACCGTGATTACGGTATATTTTACCAAAACCTATAAAGAAATCAATGGTCGCGACTATCTTTAGCCTTTTTGTGAAACGAAACGCTCCGGCTCTGCCCGTAATATTGATGCTGGTACTCACCAATGCGATACCAGTTTATGGTGCTTGGGTTGGTAAGCTATTGTTTTTTCAATTGATTTATTTGTTTTGGCTTGAGGGTTTTATCTTGATAGTGTTGGATGATGTCAAAATAATGACCGCCAGAGGCGAGGATAAAACGACAGGAGGATTAAGCTTACAAATGTTAGTTGCCGGTGCCATTGCAACTGCATCTAAAGCGGAGCATTGGTCGTTTTTTAAACGTCTTTGGGTGGCAATAAAATCCTCTATCCTGAAATCCCTGGTGCTGTTCTTTTATTTACTTTTTATCATCGTATTTATCGGTTTACAGGTGACGGATAAATCCCGCCAGGTAGATGTGTGGCAAACGATTGCACTTAAGAATGATTTCTTTAATTTTTCACTGGCGACATTTGCCATCAATGCCGTGGTACAATTGATATTGATGTTCTTTTTGAATGGCCGATACAAAACAGAATCGCCGCACTTATTCACGTTTCCAATCAACGGACGAATCATTTTTATGCACGTAATGATTGTGGGGAGCGTATTTATTCAAATATCCTTCTTTAAAGGAAAGACTTATGAGGCCAAGGGAGAAGTAGTGTATGTTGGCCTGTTTATGCTGATAAAAGCTTTGGGCGATTGGATAAATTTGCGTTCTAGGCTTAGAGAAAATCCGAGTGAGGAGGTGCATGTTTGATTATGGCATGGACAAGTGACTGAAGATTAACCACAGACAAGGAGTTTCTCAAATCTTAATCGTCACCTCGTCCCTTCTTACAAATCGGTGTGCTATCGCCGACAATACTAAGTCACCGATTGTCAATTGTGGTTGTTCTCGATACCACGCTATTTCATCCTTTTTGAAACCTATAAATCTGGCGGGAAGAAAAAGGAAAAGTAGCCATACTAATCTTAAAGGCAATAAAGCAAGTTCTTTATAGGTCAAGCCGTCGCTGAAATATTCATTATAATTCAGACCTTGAAGCCTAGTATTGAATTCCTTTTCGTATTGTTCTAAAAACATGTCCCAGTCCAAGTCAGCGACTCCTAAGTCGAAGTTCAAGGAAGCGCGCAGATTAATATTTTCCTGTCCCCCAACTGTCCTTTGGACAAGTTGATGCATTCGTTCGCACGTATATCTTAACTCACTGAAGTTTGTTCGTATTTCCAGAATCATTTTAGTTCGTTCTATCCAATATTTAAGATAAGGGCAATTGCTATTCGAATGTTCTCCATTTCATCAAACCCAACTTCGCCTGTTTTCTTGACATGTCTTTCTTCGGCAACTGAACGAATTTGAAAGCAATCTACAGAGGAGTCTTTACTCAGTTGATTCTGTGAGGAAGGAACAATTTTAACCATCCACGGTGCAATAGAATACCGGTCTTTCCAATCTGTTACAGGGACAATGATTTTCAATGGAAGTCTGCCGAGCGTATTGTCATTCACAATAATGGCGGGTCGTGTTTTTTTAATTTCAGCGCCTATAGTTGGGTCAAGCGAGATAAGCCAAATTTCACCTTGCTTCATAAAAAGGTTCTCGGTCAAGGTCGATGAATGAAGTTAACTCTTTATCATGTTTATAATCGTCATGAAGGATTTCAACTGCAACTTTCAGCCTTTTTCTTTCTCTTTACGGATTGATTTTAAAGTCCGCTCTAGCACCAATAGTTTTTCTGCCAGGGGTAGCCGCTCCAATTCTCGTATTATGGTAATTGCCGTCATGTTTCGAAATTACAAATTTTAAGGTTAATACCCATAACGACGCAAACTGGGAGACTAAATTGTATTGAAGCAACAATTCGGCTGCTTTGAGCGGACATCTTCACTTAGTCAATTAATCTTCAGGGCACCGCCGCCACCAATTTCTTAGTATAAGGATGGGTCGGATGCCGCAACACTTCCTCGGCAGTTCCGCGCTCCACCACCTTTCCTTGTTGCATCACCAGCACGCGGTCGGCGATGTAATGCACCACATTCAGGTCGTGAGAAATGAACAAATAGCTCAATCGGAATTCTGCCTGCAAGTCTTTTAGAAGATTGAGAATTTGCGCCTGCACGCTGATGTCTAAGGCCGAAACACTTTCATCGCAAAGGATCAATTTAGGTCGCAAGGCCAAGGCACGAGCAATGCCAATCCGTTGCCTTTGTCCGCCGCTAAACTCATGCGGATATCGATGCAGCGACGAGGTGGGGAGTTGCACTAAATCCAATAGTCGCGCCGCTTCTGTGGCTACTTCGCGGCTGGGCACAATACCATGCACTTTCAAAGGCTCCATCAACATCTGCCCAATAGTCAAGCGCGGATTGAGCGAAGAATAAGGATCCTGGAAAATCATTTGTACGTCCCGTCGCAGTTTGCGCCATTCCACAGGATTTAAATGCGCCAAGTCTTTTCCTTCAAAAAACATGTTGCCGCTTTCGGGGTTTTGCAAGCCCATCAAGGTTCTGCTAATCGTGCTTTTCCCACAGCCGCTTTCGCCAACTAAGCCCAGAATTTCACCGGCAAAAAGGTCGAAGGAAACATCTTCCACCGCTCTTAAAAAATGAGTCGGCGTACCCAAAAAATTCGTCTCCGATGGAAACCAAACGCGCAGATTTCTAACTTTCAGCAAAGGCACTTTCGAGATGCTTATCTTTGGATTGGGTCTCATTCCTGGTGTGGTATTTCCTTCCAAAAAATCAGAGACTATCGGTAAGCGTTTTCCTTTGGAGTCCGCGCCGGGTCTGCAAGACAGCAAAGCTTTGGTGTAATTATTTTGTGGGTTTTGCAGCACTTCTTTTGCCGAGCCGTATTCCATCATAGCGCCTTTGTACAGCACCAAAACTTCATCAGCAAGCTCGGCCGCGAGTGCCAAATCATGGGTAATGAAAATCATCGCCATACCCATTTCTTCCTGTAGGCTTTTCATCAATTGGAGGACCTCTTTTTGCACCGTTACATCTAGCGCCGTCGTCGGTTCATCGGCTAATAAGATTGTAGGATGAGAACACATCGCCATCGCAATAACAACCCTTTGCTTTTGTCCGCCGGAGATTTGATGAGGATAACGATGATAGAGCTTTTTCGGTGTCGGAAGCTTCACTTTTTCCAACCATTCGAGCGTCAATGCTTTCGCTTTT
>JBDTKK010000424.1:0-11302 GCA_039935335.1 Chitinophagaceae bacterium | reverse complement strand
TAAAAAACCCACCTGATGGCCCTTTGAGACTATTAATAATGCCTTGACGCACCAAGCTTTGTAGTATTTTTCCTACAGTATGCTCGCTGGCATTGATGTGCGAAGCCACTTCTTTTATACCGGTTTTTTGCTTCGTCTTGCTTTGGGTAGCAATATATATTACCGCCTTTATCGCTGTCTTACAGGTATAGCTAAGCATGCATTATCCGTTTAAAAACTCCTGACCCTCCGGCGAAATTCTATCTGGCCGCCAAGGTGGCTCGAAACTAAGGTTTACATTAATGCCATAACTAGGAAAGCATTGCGCCATTGTCTGCGTCGTATCCTGCTGAATGCTTTCACCCATAGGACAAAATTGCGTGGTCAAAGTCATATTTACTTCAATCCTAGTCTCTTCTTCAATAAACTGGATATCGTAAAGCAGACCCAAGTCCACGATATTTAGCCCTATTTCCGGGTCAATTACATTATGCAGCGCAGCCAAAGCCACGGTAAGCATTAAGTCGTTATTTGTCGTGACGTTCATAATTTTTTTTGGCGATGAAACATAATTTTTCCAACATTGGATACATAAAATATAGCTGCTGCAAGGAGTAATATGGCGCCAAGTTTCAGCAACACATCATTTAGGAAAATAATTCCGGTGATAAATATGGCAAAGCCCGAAAGGTAGCAGTATGCCATTGCTTTAAACAGCATTTCACTAAACAATTCTTTGGGTACGGGAGTCTTGCCCACCGCGCGTTTTTGATAGACTTTATTCCAAACAATGAAGGGTAAAGTTTTGAAAGTCATGGAGAGGATGATTGCTGTGAGCCAGCCAAAAAATATCGTGAAGCCATAAAGTAAAATGACTTTGGGTTGCGAATCTCCAGAGAGTAGAAATATTACTACAATTAACGCTAGCAGAGGCAAAAACAGCATCAATACAGCGAGCAAAGACAACTTCATCTGCCGGTCAACATTCTTACGGATACGCGCTTTACGGGCCTTAAAACAAAAGGAAGCAAACAGGATGACGGCAGCAAGAACCAGTAGAAAAGGGGTATAGAAAAACCTTGGATTTACGCCAAGATATCTCAAAAGTATAAAGCCCAGCAAACCGGAATTGATGAGAATGAAAATCCACCACATCAGTTTGTCATTCGTGTATTTGGAAATCAAAAACAGCGGTATCAACCTTGACGCTACACCGATGACGAGCAAGAGAAACCAACCAGCCAAGCCCATGTGCGCGTGCAATGATAGGTAGCTCACCGAGTCTGAAGGCAGCCAGGTATGTGTGAAATTGAAGGCCAAAAGCAGTCCTAAAAAGGTAGTAGAAAAGAGCCAAAGCGAGGCCGCCGCCATAAACCAAGCATGAATATCAGCACGCTTCGATTCATAAATACTCACTAAAACATTTAGCAAATAACAGAGCATACCCAAGTTGACCAATATTGCTCCGGTTTGTAAAATGACACCAAGTTGAAAGGTGTAAAAGCCGATTACAAGAAGAGGTATACCCAAACCAGCGAAGAGGAATGAGGCATGACCGAGTGCCTTGCTCGATAATTGTCCTTCGATGAGGACAGGAAGGAGTTGATGGCTCGCACCAAGGATAATCATAGTAGCCCAACCCAAAGCCATAAGGTGCGTAATGGCAAGGGTTTGTGGGTGGAAATAATGATTCTGAACTACGCCAGTATTGAGCAGCAAAAGGATGCAGGCTATGAGGAAAGAGGCTGCCCCGTAATAGTAAAACGGTAGGACAACTTTATAAGAAGTAGTTTGCTGTAATCCGGCCCCAGGGAACATTGTTTAGTTTGAAAAATAGAGCTGTGCCGCCTTTATGGCGTCCATCAACCTTAAAAAATTATTGTCTAAAAATTAATAGAAACACCGGCCCTTCCTGCGTTTGCTTAATGCGGTATTCAAAGTTTCGGTCTTTCAATTCGCTAAGTAGAAATACAGGAATGCGTTTGTGATGTACGTAAAGCGCCATGCCTTCGGGTAGCTTTTCGAGGGCTTCTAAGATGTTCATCATGGGTTGTGGCATCTCCAAGTGGCGAACATCAATTTCTTGAAGTTTTCCATCAAATCGAGCCAATTGAGCGTCCCAGTCATCATGGGATTCTTCACTTACTTCTGCTGTTGCCGCTACCACGTTTTCTCCTTTAAAAAAGTAGGTTTCAATATGGTCAGGTGCTAGTTTTTGAACGTGGCTTTTAAAGCCTTGTTTGCCCAAAAGCATGATGAGCGGTGTAGGCTCAAAGGTGTTGACAATCCTCAAAAGCTTGCCACTTTCTAGGTTTTTTACTGTCTGCTGGATGAGCTTAAGCGGGTCGTTGCCTTCGGCCAGCATGTCGCGTACATCAAGGTTCAGGATATCTTCTTCTTTTGCCTCGCGAATGAAGGCTGGTAAGGCATCTTCAGAGATAGGCGAAACCGCTTCCTCGACTTTATCGCCATCAATTTCGAAGCCAAGTGGTTTCAATTTTTCAAAGAAATCTTCAGGTTTGCAGCCACCAATTTGGGAGGCCATGGCGATGCTGGTGCGGCCTGCCATCAGTTTGCGCAGCATTGGGTTGCGCAGTTTTTTAAAGTCGGGACTAAGTGCCACAATAGCTTCTAGCGCATCGGGGTGATGTTTGATTAGCGCGGCGATTTTGGTCCCTGAATTGATAAGCATAGATTACTGGAAAAACTGGTTGAATTTCTGGATGTCTGTTCGTAGAATATTGACCGCCGCTGTGCCTTCCTTTTCGTTGCTTGCTTTTTTTAATTGTTCCGCATCACGCAATACTGGTTCGAGCCAATGGTGAAGAGCCTCATGCTCCGGGCCTTTCATCTTACAGTCAGACATCAAGTTATCCAATTCGTGATTAATAGCATCGGAAAGGTTGCAGTAGGAAGAAAGTTTGGAGTCGCCACTATTGTCGAAAGCCTGAATGATGCCGTTCAATTTGTTGGCGTGCAATTTTGTGCTGTTGTCAGTATGCCATTTTGCGCCATTGTTGAGGGAGAGTTCGCTGGGAGTGGCTTCTGTGGCGGCTATTGTGGTGTGGTCGGTGTGCTCATGTTGCTCATGGTGAGCGTCCGTATCTTGGTCGCAAGAGCTGAAAAGTAGGACTGCGCTAAGCGAAAGCAGGAAAATGGATTTCATAGCGGGAAGACAGGATGTTTTATTCGTCAAGGTCATTGCAACAAATTAGCCTTTAAACCTTTCCCCGCCAATTGCTTGGCGGGGAAAGAGGGTTAAAGTCCTACTATTTTTAGCGTACGAATGGGAAGTTCTGCTTTTAAGCTGTTGGCAGTTCCTTTTCCATCTTTATTGCTTTTGGAAAGAGAATATTGTTCTCGAGGTGAATATGGATATGAAGGTCGTCCTCAAATTCCTGTAGCATCTTGAAGAGAAGAGTATAGCTGGCGCAAGCATTTTCAGGCAAAGCATAATTGTGACTAAGAGAGCGAATCTGGTCAAACGCACGGCCGATAAAATCGTGTTCTTTCTCAAGACTTTCAACCAATTCGCCGAGGTTTTTATGGTCTTGCTCCAATGCCTGATTAGCATTTTTGGCTAGGACGATTTTCTTGATTTTTGGATAAAGGACTTTCTCCTCTTCCTCCATATGTTCTGTCAATTCCTCATCGATTTCGTCGACCAGCTTCTTGATCTCGTGAAGCTCTGGATGGCGGCCACCATGTACGCCGGCCACCTTGGTAGCATAGGTCACAAGTTCGGGCAGATACTTACGCACATAGCTGTGGTGGGTATTGGTGATGAAATCTGCTAAGAAGTCAAGATTCCACTCGTCGTAGTTGTGATTATTAGTTTTTTGTTGGTTGCCTAGCTGTTGCAATTCATGTTCTATCACAGTAGCGTCAAGGCCTTTTTCAGCACAAATCTGGCGTACAGTTTTCTTGCCGCCGCAGCAGAAGTCGATGCCATATTTCTTGAACACTTCGGCCTTGCGCAGGTCTTTCACAGCTATTTGGCCAACAGTTTCTTGGTCTTCAACCTTGCGCTTTGTGACGCGGATATCCCAGAATTCAGGACCTTGTTGTAGGTATTCCCAAGTGAAGATATCACCCCGTTCGCCTAAAAGTTGGTAGTAAACTGGCTTAGGGTCGTGGTTGTTGTGAATGATGAGACTTTCGCCGCCTTGTAGGCTGTCGAACACGCGGAAGATGGTAGGATGTTTCATCCTAGGCTCAATGGTTGGCACGTCGATGAAGTTGGCTTCGATGGTTTGCATGAGGTGTTTGATTTTGATTGTTTTTTTGAAGCACAAAGGTAAAACAATAAAAGTATTGAAGTACTTCTATGCTTTTAAAATTGGGAAATCTTTTGGGGTTCGCGCAAAGGCAGCCACTTCTTTTTGGACTCTACAAAACAAACATGAGACCAGGGGAGTAGTGTCGTTGCACGCAACGCCACCACTTCTTTCTGGGCTATAAAAAAGACATGAAGCCACGGGAATAGAGGCGTTGCACGCAACGCCACCACAAAGAGCAACGCCTCTACAAAGAGCAACGCCACCACAAAGAGCAACGCCACCACAAAGAGCAACGCCGCCATAAAGAGAAAGATTGGTCTACTTCGCTCGCCTAACTAGTTACATTTCCCAACAATCCGTCGGTTTTGGTGCGAGCGGACTTGATACTAGATATTTTCTACCTCAAGAAAGTTCAGCCTCCATCTCGTTGAGTTGACCAAGCATTTCTTCTCCGTCTTTCCATTCCGGTGCAATGCCGCGATAGTACTGGATTCCAGCCAAAAGATTGTTTTGGAATTTCTGATGATGCCGTTGGGTTTTTTCATTGGAAGGCCCTTCGGCCATTTCCTTTTTCAAATAGGTAATGTACATCTGCAGTTCATTGATGAACATGTTTGGGCGGGGCACTTTATTCAGCAAATTTTCTCGGCCATAAATATGTCCCACCATTTGTTGAAGGGAGAAGACACCAGAGAAATAAGCCAGGTTTGGCCCCGGACATATAGCTACTGCATCAAGCTTATGTGGGATGGCCATATCGTTTTTCAATTGTACTGAAGCCGTCAGCCCTTCGCAAAGGCAATCTTTCTCTTCCACTTTCGCGATGGCTTTTTCTAGTTCTAGCTCTGGTAATTCTTGAGCCCTCAACTGCTTTATTTTAAGGTTCTGATATTGCCTGGATGCAGTGCATATAGGCTCGTCTGTGAATTCTGTATTACTGGATAAATACTTCTTGTAGCAAGGGCTTCCCGGACGGTTTTTGGCAATCCGGTTTTTGCGTTGTGCTTCAGAGGTACTTGGCCGGAAGTTATTGAAGGGCACTCCCAATGGCGAGGCATTGCTCAGGAAATAGTCTTCTTTCTTGGCCACTGATAATTGATCCAGCGTTTTCTCTTCCACATTTGTAGCTTCGGGCACCAGCAGGAATGGGCTGCCCCAACCTGCGCTGTCGAGGCCGTAATAATCCAGCAGGAATTGATGTTCTTCCCCATTGCCAATACCACCTTGCGCACTGATAAATTGGGCGGGACATTCTTGAAAAACATGGTGCCCTTTGGCTTCCAGTGCGGCATTGCACATGGCAAACAACTCTTCCGATAAAGCCTTTCTCGAATTTTTAAACTCTTCCAAAATTGGCCCGAACAACAAACCATCAGTTGGGAAGGCATGACCGCCACAATTGAGGCCAGATTCTACCCTGAATTCCGAAACCCACAATCCTTTTTTTGCAAAGATTTTCCCCTGCACCAAGGCCGAGCGATAGTCGCTCACCTTGAGGATGATTTTCTTTTTGAGATAGCCGTTTTCATCGGGGTAGAAATCCGGAAATTGCTCTGCATAGTTGTACAGGCGAGGATTGTAGCCCGCAGAAAAAACGATGGAAGACGCTAATTTGCTTTGTGCAAAACCACGCAATGCTGAAAGCGCATCGGAATACTCGTCTGGCAGCTTCACACCTTGCTCATCGTAGCGTGCATTATCCACCTTGGCCATGATGTTTATATCAATGGAGCCGGGTACGATAGCCGCTATTAAATCCTCCTCGAGCTTTTCCTTTTCCGCCTTAGAAGAAGTACCCTTCATCATCAGATAAAGCGATTTCAGCGGAGATTTTTCGGGAAGTAAATCAAAGTATTTTCCTAGATTCGGATTGATATCGAAGGAAGAGTTCTTTAGTTTTTCCAGTTGGCTTGCCACCAAATCCTGAAGCTGATTAAGGTAGGCTGTGATGCGACTGGCGCGGCATTCAGGGCCTTTTAGAGGTACGCTGGTAAAGGGTACATTGAATTGCTGACAATGCTTGGCGCGGAGGTGTTCCAATAGCTCATCTTCGATAATAGAAATAACCGACGATATGCCAAATTGTGCCACCTTCAAAGGTGTGTCGACACTGAAGCCTATCCCTAAAACAGGTATATGAAAAGTATGTGGTCTTGCAAGTTGAAGCGTCATTTCCCGCGAATTTTAAGGCGCAAAGGTGAGACGGCAGGTATGGGATGGGACTGATTCTTGTCATTAAAAAAAGTGACCAATCTCCATTACCGGATATTCAACCCTAGAATAAGGAACAAAATCAGGCAATTTTTGCTTAGAACGCCAGAAATCATGAAATAAGGTCAAAGTTTTGATTCTATTTTCATTTAGAAATTCACTTCTTCCCCGCCTTCTCCTTCTTCCGCACCACCACCCAATCTTCCAAACTCACTTGAAAAGGCAATTTCCCAATCTGAATCGTGGCCTTTTTGTCTTTAAGTGCTGTCAAAGTTCCTACCTGATGATTGGTATTATTGCGCAATAAATCACCCAGTTTCGGTGTGCCGCCAATCGTCTCAAAGCCTTTGTCCGCCTTCTTTGCAGCCGATGCATTACCCGCAACTTGCTTCCTCCGAAAGAGCACATTTTCTGCCGATTCTATCACTTGCTGCTTGTCTTCGCTCTTCTTCCAATCCTGAATAATTTGTTTGAATTTTCGTTCGGTATCGCGGAGGTAATCCAGTTCTTCTTTCTTGATTTTATTTTGAAGTTTCAGCGTTTCGTAATGCTGTTTCAGTCGCTCTTTGTCTATCAGCTTTTCATACTCTGCTCGCAATCTTTCCGTCGCCCGCATAGACTCGTCAAGGCTTTTTTCTTTGTCGCCTAATCGCACACTTTGCTGCTCGGTTTGGTGGAGCATTTTATCGAGTTTCACGTGGCCGCGTTCTGTGAGTTTGCGCGCACGGTCAATGATTTTTGAAGGCAATCCGCTGCGTTGTGCAATGGCGAACGTGTAGGAGGAGCCTGGCTTTCCAGTGGTCAATTGATACAATGGCTCAAGCCGTTCTTCATCAAATGCCATAGCTCCGTTGAATATTCCGGGCACTTTTCCGGCCATCACTTTCAGGTTGAGGTAGTGCGTCGTGATGATACCGATGGCGTGTTTGCTCGCCAGTTCTTCTACAATCGCTTCTGCGAAAGCCCCGCCTAGCGCAGGGTCGGAGCCAGAACCGAGCTCATCAATAAAAAACAAGGTCTTCCCGCTGGCGAAATCCATGAAGTATTTCATGTCGCGGAGGTGCGCAGAATAGGTGCTCAATTCATGCTCGATGCTTTGGGTATCGCCGATGTGAATCATCAGTTGTTTGAAGATGCCCACTTCGCTACGCGGGTCGGCGGGAATGAGCAAACCCGCTTGGGTCATGAGTTGTAGCAGGCCCGCCGTTTTCATACTCACTGTTTTCCCGCTGGCATTTGGGCCGCTGATAATGAGGATTCGATTGTTACGGTCAAGGTTCAGATTGAGTGGAATGACGGCCTTTCCAGTTCCTTTATTTTGAAGTTGAAGAATTGGGTGTCTGGCTTGGAAAAGATTCAGTCCTGGATGCGGAGAAAGTATGGGCATAGCCGCATCCATATCCTGCGCCAGCACTGCCTTTGCACGGATGAAATCATACAGCCCAACGAGGTGATAATATTTTTGAAGAACGGGTGCGAAGGGCGCTAAAGCCGCCGTCGTGGCTTGAAGGATTCTATGAATTTCACGTGCCTCATCGCGCTCCAAACTGAAGACTGCATTGTTCAGTTCAATGGTTTCTTCGGGCTCGATAAAAACCGTCTTTGCGGTATCGCTTTCGCCATGAAGGATGCCGCGTACTTGTCGCTTGTACTCCGCTGCCACAGCCACGGTGCGCCTGCCGTTCATGAAGCTTTCGGAGATGTCGGCGAGCTGTCCGGCCTTACCCAGTTTACGTAAAATATGTTCAAAAGTGCGGCGCAAATTCTGCCGTGTGCCGGCCAAGTCTGTGCGGATGCGCATCAATTCTTTGGAAGCATTATCGCGAAGACTTCCACCTTCATCAATCACTTTAAAAATGATGTTCGCAATTTCCGGTTCATAGCTCGTTCCTTCCATCAAAGCTTCGAGATGGGGATACAAATCTGCGTGGCCTTTAAACCAAAGCAAGACAGTTTGAATGGTCTTGGCCAACTCTGCCAAGGCAACGAATCTATCTGCCGAAAGCACAGCGTCGCGTACCGTAAGTAAGCGGATTTCTTGCTTTAAGTTCTGTGTAAAAGAGCCAGGAAAGTAGTCGCCGCCGCCAAGTGTAGTTTTAAATTCTGCTGTTTGTCTAAGGGCTTTGTCAATGATTTCTATGCGGCTCATAAAGCGCATAGACTCCACTCTGGCACGGGCTTCATCGGTTCGGCATTTCTCGAAAAGCAAGGTCTTTACTTTTGAGAATTCCAAACTTTGTGCAGCATGGGCGGGATATAGTTGCAGCATTCGGGCTCGCGATTATTGTCTTTTAATTTGGCGCAAAATTCACCGAAAAATGTACTCTTTGGCAAAGAATCATAAATCTATTCCTGCTGAATGTGCCTTTGGCGATGCCCCGTATCTTTACCGCCATTTTCTAAAAACTACCTAAATGCATTCTTTGAGAAAGCTGATTTTAATATTCCCTGCCCTTTGCCTATTGGCATCCTGCTCCACAGACTTTAAAGTAGATGCTCCCTACAAACCTATTACGGTGGTCTATGGCTTGCTTAATATGGCAGATACTGCACAATATATCAGGATACAAAAGGCGTTTTTGGACGAAACAAAGAATTCACTTGACATGGCTCAAGTTGGAGATTCAAACTATTACGACCCAAAAATCTTGTCAGTGCATCTCCAAGCATGGGATACCAGTGGATTGCTTGTTCAAGATTACGTCTTAAATCGTGTTGACCTTAACGATGAAGGTGATATTTACATAAAGAACAGCGGTGTTTTTAGCGGACCACTTAATGCTCATAATTACGCCTATAAGTACAATCGTGCATTAAATTATCTTTATCACTATCGTCTTGTCATCAGGAATTCAGCGACAGGCGAAGTGGATTCTGCGGAAACACCGGTTATTCTTAACCAGAAAAGTCCATCGACCTACGGTTTTACTTGTAATCAGTTTGCAATTCCCAAGTTACTTCTTGCTTTTTCGGAACCAGGAACGACAACACCGTTTATTCTGGAAACCAATCATCCTGCCAATTCTGGAGTGCTTGAAGCAATTATTCGCTTTCACTGGGTGGACAAAGTAGGCTCTGTGGAAACTCCACAATCGGCAGATATGCACCTTACGCTTAATCCCAATATACCCAATCCGCCTACTTTTAGTCCTGCTCAAATTGACATTCAAAATTTTCTAAGAACGTCGGTTGGCCCTGCTCCTTCCGGCACAGTGCGCCTTTTGGATAGCTCCGATATTTTCATTTGGGCGGGTGGCGAGGAACTCGCCAAGTACGTTACCATCAATAATGCTACCGGCGGTCTTACTGCTGACCAGATTCGCCCAATATACACCAATATGAAAGGCAAAAACGTAATTGGTCTTTTCTCCACCCGTACTTACATCGCCCGGTACAATGTTGGCCCTACACCAAACTCTCTAGATACGCTTATGCTAAAGCCTAGCTTACAGAGCTTGAATTTCCAAGGGGTGACAGAGCATTAAGACGGACTGACTGTCTCTTTGCCTTTTCAGGAAAGTTTTTGTTGTTCTTGCCATCTGCACGTGGTGATTTCCTGCATTTTGACAGCAAGCGTGACAATATTTCCAATCAGCATGGCATGGCATTTTTATTGAACAAGGATGATTCGGTAGCGATACCTTGGCGTTTCCATAATTGAATCTTTGTAAAAGCTTCATTGCTTTTAATAGTTCTGAATGGCGATAGCCAATTTTCAATAACCAAAAATCATTTTTTTAATTTAAAAAAGCTATGGCAAAAATTATCGGAATTGACCTCGGCACCACCAATAGTTGCGTGGCCGTAATGGAAGGCGGCGAGCCCGTCGTGATTGCGAATGACGAAGGGCGGCGTACCACCCCCTCCATCGTTGCATTTCTAAAGAATGGTGAGAGAAAAGTGGGTGACCCTGCAAAACGTCAGGCTATCACCAACCCGACTGCCACCATCCAATCTATAAAGCGTTACATGGGTCGTCGCTTCGATGAAGTGGGCGAGGAAATCACCCATAACTCGTACAAAATCGTGAAGGGCGACAACAATACTACCCGCGTGGATATTGATGGCCGCATGTACACACCGCAGGAAATCTCCGCCATGATTCTTCAGAAAATGAAGAAAACTGCGGAAGACTTTTTGGGTCAGGAAGTTCATGAAGCGGTAATTACCGTTCCTGCTTATTTCAATGACGCACAACGTCAGGCAACGAAAGAAGCTGGTGAAATTGCCGGATTGACTGTTCGCAGGATTATCAACGAGCCAACCGCTGCAGCCCTTGCCTATGGCCTCGATAAGCAACATAAAGATTCTAAAATCGCCGTGTTTGACCTCGGTGGTGGCACCTTTGATATCTCCATCTTGGAGCTCGGTGATGGCGTATTTGAAGTAAAAAGTACCAATGGTGATACCCACCTTGGCGGCGACGACTTTGATAAAGTAATCATGGATTGGTTGGCTGAAGAATTCAAGAAAGACGAAGCCATCGACCTCCACAAAGACCCAATGAGCTGGCAGCGCCTGAAGGAAGCTTCTGAAAAAGCGAAGATTGAACTTTCTTCTTCTCAAGAAACCGAAATTAACCTGCCTTATATCACTGCGGTGGACGGCGTGCCTAAGCACCTTGTACGGAAATTGACTCGTGCTAAGTTTGAGCAACTCTCTGATAAACTCGTTGAGCGCACCTTGGAACCTTGCCGCAAAGCTTTGAAAGATGCAGGTATGCAG
Source organism: Chitinophagaceae bacterium (assembly GCA_039935335.1). Taxonomy (GTDB): domain Bacteria; phylum Bacteroidota; class Bacteroidia; order Chitinophagales; family Chitinophagaceae; genus UBA1952. The sequence continues at coordinate 107 of JBDTKK010000424.1, read as the reverse complement.
ACTTCGGAAATCGACGAAATCATCCTTGTTGGTGGCTCAACTCGTATCCCAAAAATTCAGGAAGTAGTAGAGAAATTCTTTGGCAAGAAGCCTAATAAAAGTGTGAA
>JBDTKK010000423.1:0-10911 GCA_039935335.1 Chitinophagaceae bacterium | reverse complement strand
TTTTCTTTTAGCGTTACTCAACTTGCCTTTGGTTCAGGAATTAATCTGCCCAAAGCCACAGCGGATTCTATCCATTCTCCAATTAAAGTCTCCACGTTATGCAAAGCTTCTGCGCGGGTATTCCCGTCGGCCATGCATCCTGCTTATTCAGGAACTTCCGCCAAAAAAGAATTGTGTTCGGTGCTCCAATAGATGAGCACTTCGTAGCTTGGATTTGAATTCTTAGTTGTCTCTATCATTATATGCCTTATTGCTGCCGTATAGTTTATATTTCAACAATATCTCTCGTACCTGCTTCACCTGATATGACTTGGCCTATTTATCATTGGGTTGAATATTGATAATTTCGACAACTCCCGACTTTGTCAATATGTGGTGACTGCCCTCAATTCGCAAATCAAATCCTGGGCGAATAAAGGATGTAAACTTGAAACACTACTCAAACAAAAAGCCCCCGACCGAAGCCGAGGGCAATTTTTTTGTCGATGAACTTGTTGAAAAGCTAAACAATCCAACAATCACTAACCGAGGTTTGGCACCGTGGTGTGGGCCGGGATCGAACCGGCGACACATGGATTTTCAGTCCATTGCTCTACCGACTGAGCTACCGCACCATCCTTTCAGAAGGAGCGCAAAGATAATGGTTTGGCCCTTTCGAGCCAAGGGTATTTTTCAAGCCTATTTTTAAGCCATGAATCGCGTCCGCAAAGTTGTAATTATCGGTCCGGAATCTACGGGCAAGAGTACGCTAAGCGCTGCGCTGGCTAAGGCTTTCGACACGGTCTGGAATCCCGAATATGCCCGCGAATACTTGGAACATCTTGATAAAGAATATCAGGAGGAAGACCTTTTAAAAATAGCCAAAGAACAAACTTTCCGCGAAGATTTGCTCGCAAAAACCGCCAATAATTTCCTGTTTTGCGACACCGATTTGTACGTCATCAAAGTCTGGTCGGAAGCGAAGTATGGACACTGTGATAAAGCAATCCTTGAGGAAATCTCCCAGAGAAAATATGACCTCTACCTCCTCACCGATATCGACATTCCCTGGCAGCCAGACCCGCTCCGCGAACATCCCGCGCCCGAAGACCGTCGCTATTTCTACAAACAATACCTCGACATCGTGCAACGAAGCGGCATTCCTTGGATAAACGTCCGTGGCAACGAAATGGAACGTCTAAATCTTGGGAAGGCCGCAGTTCAGGCACTTTTATAGCTTTGCACATTGGCACATTGTAAATTGCAACAACACGCCAAAGAAATACAAATCAAGATGCTCCTTACCATTCATCCAGATAACCCACAGCCCAGATTCATCCACACCGTCGTTGACACGCTTAAAAGCGGTGGCGTAATTATTTATCCCACAGACACGATTTATGGCCTCGGCTGCGACATCTACAATACGGCTGCGATTGAGCGCATTTGTCGCATCAAAAACATCGTCCCCAAAAAGTCCCAATTCTCCTTTATCTGTAGCGATTTGAGCCACCTCGCCGATTATGCTCGTAGTGTGGATACGCCAATCTTCCGTATGCTGAAAGCTGCGCTGCCAGGCCCTTACACCTTTATCTTAGAAGCCAGCAAAGAGGTACCAAAGGCGTTGAAAGTAAAAAAAGACACTGTCGGAATTCGTGTACCCGCTTCCAATATTGCACAGGAATTAGTTCGCGCTTTAGGCCACCCTATCATGAGCCTTTCTCTACCTATGCCCGATGATGATGTGGAGATTTTTACTGACCCGGAAATCATTGAACAAGAGCTAGGGCATTTAGTGGACATCGTGATTGATGGCGGCATGGGGGGCATTGTGCCGAGCACGGTGATTGATTGCACTACAGGCATTCCAAGTCTCATCCGCGAAGGCGCGGGAGAATGGCAATCACTGCTCTAGTTCTCTTCTTCCTTTTTATAAAATGAACTCCTTTGAGTCCCACTCGCTGCGCAAAATCCCGGTGATAATAATGTCTTGTAAGCTTCCGCCAGAAAAATAGCTCTGCCGAATCCGCCCTTCTGCCACCGCGCCCAAACGCGCTGCCAGCGCAATGCTCCGCTGATTAGTCGGAATCATGTGCATCTCAATCTTGTTCAAATTCAACTTCGAAAAAAGGAAGTCGACAAAGCGCACAGCACTACGAAACATGTATCCTTTGCCCTGAAAACTAGGGTCTAACCAGTAGCCGATTTGCGCACGCTTCTGTTCACTTTGGAAATGGCTCATCCCAATAGTGCCTATAAATTGCCGCGACTTCTGCAGAAATATCCCAAGCGCCAATCCTTCGCCGCTATGTTGCCATGCAGTTGCCATCTGAATAAACTCTAAAGAATGTTCAGGCTTAGTCGTCGCGTCCACCCAATTGAGCCATGGGCGCAGCTCTGCCCTTGCTGCATCCACACAACGAAATAATTCTGCCGCATCTTCAGGCTGGAAGCTGCGAAGCAGAAGGTCGTCGTTAATAAGGATGGAAGTCAAAATAAAGGCAAAAGGTAAAAACGAAGGCAAAAGGTAAAAGGTAAAATGCAAAAAATGTTGGGGAATGAATTGATACGGACGGTACAAAACAGTAGGAAAGTAAATGGGCTCCGATTTGTGACGGAATAGCTTTACTAAAGCACTAAATGTGCCAATCAAATTTATTCACCCAATCTTCTATCCAAAGAACCCCACTCAAACATTCAGCGAAACTTTTACCTTTTACCTTTTGATTTAGCCCTAGTGTCTAAAATGCCGATTCCCGGTCATCACCATGGCCATATCATGCTCTTTGCAGTAAGTTATTGAATCACCATCGCGGACGGAACCACCCGGCTGAATGACCGCTTTAATTCCGGCATCGTCGGCCAACTTCACGCAATCGTCAAAAGGAAAGAATGCGTCGGAGGCCATCACAGCTCCATCCGTGGAGAAGCCTGCCTGGCGTGCCTTTTCAAGACTTTGACGCAAGGCATCTATGCGGCTGGTTTGTCCGCAACCTTTACCAATCAACTGTTCATTCTTGACTATGGAAATGGCATTACTCTTTAAATGTTTACAAATGATATTAGCAAAATTCAAGTCTGCTTTTTCTTGAGCAGTACAAGCTCTAGCCCCTTCCTCCTTCCATTCTGAAAAGTTGGTTGCATCGGCTTGTTGCACCAATATTCCGTTGAGGACGCGCTTGTATTCTTTGGTGATTTTCAGATCTTCTTTTTGCAAAAGCAGAATACGATTCTTCTTGGTTTTAAGGACGGCCAATGCATCCTCCTCGAAGCCCGGCGCAATCAAAATTTCAAAGAATATCGTGTTGATTTTTTCCGCAACAGCTTTAGTAATTGTCTGATTGCTAATGAGCACGCCACCAAAGGCACTTTCCTTGTCGCCCGCCAGAGCTGCGTCCCAAGCGGCTTCCAGCGTATCGCGTACTGCCATGCCACATACATTGGTATGCTTGATCACCGCAAAAGCGTTCTGGCTTTTGCTGAATTCTGCAACCAATTGACAAGCCGCATCGACATCTACAAGATTGTTGAAGGAAAGCTCTTTGCCATTCAGCTTTTCAAAAAGCGCACCGATATCACCATAGAAAGTGGCAGATTGGTGGGGGTTTTCGCCGTATCGTAGGTGGGTACCATTCGCCCGACTCAAATGAAATTCATCATCAATTCCTGCATTGAAATAATTAGCGATGGCTACATCATATTGTGCGCATTCGCTGAAAGCCTTGCCTGCAAAGCTTTTCCGCATTTCCAAAGAAGAACTGGCTCCCTTTGTATTCAATGAATCCAAGAGCGAAGCATATTGATTTCGCGAAGCAATTGTCAATACATCATTAAAGTTTTTGCCCGCAGCGCGAATGAGCGATACCCCGCCGATGTCTATCTTTTCAATAATCGCAGCAGCTTCATTTGTCGATTTTACAGTCTCCTCAAAAGGATACAAATCCACGATGACTAAATCGAACAATGGGATTTCGTATTCGGCAACATGAGCAACATCTTGCGCCAATTCCCGACGAGCCAGAATACCGCCAAACACCTTTGGATGCAAGGTTTTCACCCGTCCACCAAGAATAGAGGGATAGCCAGTCACACTTTCCACAGAGCGGCAAGGCACGCCAAGATTTTCGATAAAAGCTTGTGTGCCGCCGGTAGAATAAAGCTTCACACCCAGCTCGTGCAATTTGATAACAACAGGCTCGAGGCCATCTTTATAGAAAACAGAAATGAGGGCCGCAGCCATCTTTTTATCAGCCATGGAAGGAAAGATTTTTAGGACAATTAGCCCTAGATTTTTTCAAGAATGGCGCGAAGATAACACAAGCTAAAAAGGCACTTAAAACGCTTTGCTTTTGCTCTGCTATTCACTAAGAACTATGGTCTTCAATGATGACCCAAGCCCCTTTCATTTTCTCTAAAAGCAAAGTGTAATAACCCGCCAAGTTTCCAGCCTTCCGAACTAATTGCCAACGTCCGATAACGTAGGCATATTTTGAAGAAAGCATCCTAACTCGAATAATGCCTGATTGAAGTTTGCCCATCTTTTCAACACTTGGGTAAGCATTTCGGTAATGCGCAAGCGTGGAATCAAAGCCATAAGTCGGGCCACTTTTACCTATAAAAACTAAGCTATCATTTTGCCAATATCCCTTCATGTAACCTGCAGGATTTCCATGATTCCATTGTACAATTTGAGCTGCGAGCATTCGCCGTATCGCTTGCTCATCGCGGGTTTGAGCGAAAGAAGGGAGAAAGAAAAATCCAAGGATTAGGGTAAAGAGCCATTTAGTTCTTGAAAGCATTTTCCAAAAATAGCCGAGTCTTTGAAAGAATTTCAATTGCCGCCCCAATACCAAACAGGCTTTACCGAGCAAATTTCAACCACCAATAACTAATTTCAACAAAAATAATTCGCATGAAAATTGCTTGGATATTCGCTTTATCAATTCTCGTTGCAAACGCTGCATTGGCACAGCAGAATTCCAGGAGCGAGAATAAGGCTTTCGCCCGAAACCCACTCTGGGTACAGATGATAGACGATACAACTACGAATTATTTTGTGGCAGAAGAAGCCTTCAACACGTATTTCAAACATCATGAATTACCCGAAGGAGAAAATGAAGAAATTGGCGAACATGCTAAACAGGAGAAAATATCTAAGCGAAAACAACGAAGAATCTGGAAAGAAAATGCGCTACGCATGGACGTAAAGCGCTACAACATTTGGCACCAACAAATGCAACCGTACGTACAATCTGATGGGCGAATTCTTTACACGAGGGAGCGTTTAGCGATTTGGAAAGAACAACAAAAGGGCCGCTAAAATTCAATTCAAAATCACAGCTTCTAATTCCTAAAGATGAATCTAAGATTACTCTTTCTGACCTTTATAATTATTGCACTCACGCTGCTGAAAGGCTCTGCCAGTGCACAATCCGTGGGGAATTGGACCAATACGGGGCCTGTGAATTTTCCTGTAAACTCCAGTGGACAAGTCAATGGGTTAGGCCGTGTGAGTCAGATAAAATTTCACCCTACAAACTCCCAAAAAATATACGCTGTTAGTGCTTCTGGAGGATTGTACATCACGTCTAATAATGGCGCTTCCTGGACACCCATTAGTGGCACGCAGACCTTGCCACAATCGAGCATGTCGTCTATGTGCATCAATTACAGCAACGATAATACGCTGTATGTATGCCTTGGCGATGCTAACTATTACAGCAACTCTTATGGAGTATATAAAAGCTACGATGCAGGTGCAACGTGGTTTGCAGCCAATAGCGGCATCGGGGCAAACATGGCTGTGGAGATGCTGATGGATCCCAGCGATACGTCAAAACTCGTGGCGGCAACTAAAGGCGGCATTTACAAAACAACAAACGGCGGTAGTAGTTGGGCACAAGTACAAAGTGGCATCTTCCGAGACATGAAAGCGAAGCCTGTGGCCAATAGCAAGACGCTTTATGCAGCTACCGCAACCGCATTTTATGTAAGTACCGATTTTGGAACTACTTGGGCACAAATCACAAGTGGGGTAACCCCTCCGACTGGGAATGGCGGCATGAGGATAGCGGTGAGTGCCAATGATACGTCGCGGGTTTATCTCGCAACGACAGGTAGTAATGGTGTTGTCTTTAAATCTACTAATAGCGGAACTTCCTTTTCAACCGTCTATAGCAGCACCTCACAATGCCTTGTTTGCTATGATGCCACTACAACCTCCGGCTCTCAGGGCGATTACAATTTCGACCTGAATGCCAACCCGGTCAATGCAAATGAATTGCTCTTGATTGCGCATAATGTTTGGCGCAGTACGGATGCTGGAGTCACTTGGAGCAAACGCACAAGCTGGTGGAATGAATGCCATACAGACATGCACCATATCGAGTGGAATCCTTACAATAATGCACAGATTTGGAACGCGAATGACGGTGGCGTTTGGATGAGTATAGACACAACAGCGACGGTCTGGAATCCGCGCTGCGATGGCGTTGCAGCCAACGAAATCTATCATGCTGCACAAAGTCCTTTGGTTCGAAACCTCATTTCCATTGGCACGCAAGACAATGGCGAACTTTATTATTCCTCATTGGGCTGGAGGACAAATCGTGGTGGAGATTGGACGGCGCGTTGCAACATGGATTACCGCAATAACGGTACGGTCTGGTATCTCAATACAGGTAACAGAAGAATATTGCAGCCGCTCGGTAGCGACCAAGGTTATGGTATTCCCTATGCTGCAACCAATAATGGCCGGATAGAATTTGTGTCCGGCCTTCCGAACACGGCTTTCCTTGGTAAGGACACCATCTATCGTTCTATAAATACTAATGCTACAACCCCAAGTTGGACTTTAATTAAAGCCAGTACCAGCGCCATGCGCGAGATGGCTTCCTGCCATGCCGACAGTAATATCCTCTACGTTTTGGAATCACCAAATGTGCTCTATCGCTCCGACGATGCATTGGCTCCATCACCTACATGGACGACCATCACTACACCCTCAAGTGTGAGTGTAACAGGCAGCATCACTACTTCTCGCCGAGATGCCAACCTTGTTTTTCTTGCTGCGGGCAATCAAGTCTATCGCTCAACCAACAAAGGAGCAACCTGGACAAACATCACTGGAACTGGCCTCTCCGGCATGAACATTCGCAAGATTATTCATGATGATTACAGTACCAAGCAACGGCTTTTTGTGAATGCAGGCGCATATGTTCATTTTAAAGACAGCACTACTACGGCATGGACCAACCACAGTGTGGGCGCGGGTTTGCCAACAATTGCTAATGCCACGGACTTTATGATTTACAATGATGGTACCAGCAATAGTATCCTCCGACTATCGACTTATGGTCGTGGAATGTGGGAATGCAATATCAACGACAACATGCCACCGACGGCTGATTTTACAACAGATAAGATTGATATCTGCATAGGCGATTCGGTACACTTTTCACAGCTAATAAATGGAGGCTTCACTTCTTTAGTTTGGACGTTTACGGGTGGCTCACCAGCTTCGTCAACTGCCGCCAATCCAGTTGTACAATACGCAATGTCGGGCATCTATCCTGTGAAACTCGTTGCTACCAACGCTTATGGCACCGATTCTATTACAAAAGTGGGGTACATCCTTGTTGGGCAAGGGCAAACGACACAAGTAGCTGAAGGCTTTGAAGGTGCAGCTTTTCCACCCAATAACTGGACGCTAAAAAACACCTCCGGCAGCAATTGGCAGCTTGCAACTGTTGGGGGCTATGGCTCAAGCTCGAAGAGTATTTATTTCGACAATTTCGACCTCGACGCTGGCGGCGGACACGATATTTTCAGGCTTCCAAAAATGGATTTAAGCAATGTCGCAAATGCTCGACTTCGATTTGACCTTGCCTACGCGCCTTACAGCAGCGGTTATCCAGACTCACTCCAGATAAAGGTTTCAAGCGATTGTGGTGCAACCTGGACAAACATTTATACAAAAACAGGAACCACACTTGCCACCACCGCAGCCTATACCGCCGGACTGTATGTGCCCACTTCCAGCCAATGGCGGACAGACTCACTTTCGCTCCGCTCATTTGTTGGCGGAAGTCTTTTAGTTTCCTTTGAAAATATCGGGCACTTTGGGCAAGGTTTGTACATCGACAATGTCAATCTCGGGTTTCTTCCTCTGGCAAAATTTGGTGTGAGTGATACGGCGATTTGCCAAAACGTAAGCGTTCAATTTTCGGATTCTTCGAAAGATGCTACTTCATGGCAATGGAGCTTCCCCGGCGGCTCTCCAGCAAATTCAACTGTCCAAAATCCAACAGTGTCTTATACCTCCGCAGGCTTTTATCTAGTGACCCTTTTTGCGAAAAACGCGACAGGGAATGACACGCTGGTTAAGACTTCGTTCATCCATGTTTACGCCGCACCAATTGTCAATTTAGGGAATGATACAACGCTTTGTCCAGGCACTTCGCTTTCGCTTAACGCCGGGAATTCTGGTAGTAGCTTTTTATTCAGCAATGCAGCAACGACGCAGGTTACAAGCATTTCCAGCGTCGGTACATACACTGCACGAGTCATTTCGGCGCAGGGTTGCATCGGTCGGGATACCATCATTATTTCCGCCGCCACCCAGCCTATTGTAAATCTTGGAAATGATACAGCTATTTGTCCTGGAACAAGCGTTACACTGAGTGCCGGCAATCCTGGAAGTAGCTTCCTTTTTAGTACTTCCGCAACTACAAGTTCTATCACCGTAAGCAGCTTTGGCTCCTATTCAGTTGCTGTAAAAAATGTGCAAGGTTGCATCGGTCGCGACACCATCAACATCACGCAAGCACCGACCCCATCTGTCAATCTAGGGAATGATACTGTGTTATGTTCCGGTGCCTCGCTCACACTCAATGCGGGGAATCCGGGCAGTAGTTATTTATTTAGTAATGCCGCTACCACAGCTACTATCAGCGTTTCCACGGCAGGCACGTATTCTGTAGCAGTCACCAATTCTAGCTCCTGTGTTGGGCGCGATACCATTGTTATTACTACGGGTACAAACCCAGTTGTAAACCTTGGGAATGACACCACTCTATGTCCTACAATAAGCTTTACAATAAATGCAGGAAATACTGGCAGCAGCTTCCTCTATAACACAAGTGCCACTACCCAAAGCATCACCATTGCAAGTGCCGGAACCTATTCTGTTCGGGTCACCAATCTGGCGGGCTGCATTGGCCGGGATACAATAGTCATCAGTTCTGCAACAGCTCCGACAGTTTTCTTAGGAAATGATACCACACTGTGCCCTGGCAAGACACTTACCCTGGATGCCGGCAACATCGGCAGTACCTATTTGTATAGCACTTCGGCCACCACCCGGACAATTTCAGTAAGCAGCAGCGGCAGTTACTCTGTGGCTGTGACCAATGTCAGTGGCTGTATTGGGCGCGATACCATCATTATTTTCGCAGGCACAAATCCTCTTGTGAATCTGGGGAAAGACACGACACTTTGTGTAGGCGATACTATAAGGCTAGACGCAGGAAATGTTGGTAGCGGCTACCTCTTTAGCAATGGTGACAAAACAAGATATAGTGCAGTCTGGTCGGCTGGAAGCTATTCTGTGGCCGTCACCAACGGTCAGAATTGCGTTGGCCGTGATACGATTGTTCTTAGCACTGCAACCAAGCCTGTAGTGAATCTTGGACGGGACACTACGCTTTGTCCGGGCTCGAGCATCACACTGAATGCAGGCAACCCAGGAAGTAGCTATTTGTATAGCACGGCGGCAACTTCGCAAAGCATCATCGTAACAAGTGCAGGCAGCTATAGCGTGCGCGTAACCAACGCGCAAAAATGTATTGGCCGAGACACGATAATTATTGCTGCGGGCACAATACCCAATGCAACAATAACTGCTACAGGAGCGACGCTTACGGTAGGAAGTGTAGGTGTGAGCTACCAATGGTATCTCAACGGTACTGTCATTACCGGAGCCGTAAACAACACCTTTATTGCCACCAAAAGTGGGACTTACAAGGTGGTTGTTGTCAACGCAAGCGGATGTACTGGAACCTCGCCAAATTTCAGCTATGTAGCGGCGAACGTAGTCAATGCCCTGCTGGAAGCGGGTTACGAGCTATTTCCAAATCCGACGGAAGGTATTTTTACGTTCAGAGCCAAACATGTATCTGGCGGCATTGTTACATTGAATTGCTTTGACGCAACAGGTAAAAAGGTAGCCATGGAGCAGATTAATCTCGCCAACGGAAACGCGGAAAAGACCATTGACTGGAGCAATTTAGCAAGAGGAATTTATGCTGTCACGATTAGTCAGGAAGGCAAGGAATCATTGCGCAGTACGATTTCCGTTCGATAGGGGAAACGCTTGCGTATAGCTCTCAATATTTAGCCCGCGTCCGCGTTGCATATCCATGGGGGCGCAGACTTCTTCTAAACTGATTTGCGACACACGAGGATTAGGTAACGCTGGTAAAGGCAGCTCAAATCTTCATAAGAAAGCCATCAAATAATCAACGAACAAAACTGAAACCTTTCTCCGTCAAAAAGTCCTTTATCGCTAAGTTTCAACGAAGGAATCACGAGCAAAGCCATGAATGATAAAGTCATGAAAGGCGCATTCAGCGAACTTCCCAGCGATTTGGCGGCAGCAGACAGTAAAGCATATCTTGCGCCGACTACGCTACCGCATTCATCGCTCATTAATCCTGCAATGGGTAGTGGCATGCAGGAAACATCGGTGACAGAACGCGCGACGGCGATTCCCCCTTTTACTTCAATGACCGCATTTATTGCGGCCTGAATTTCCGCGTCATCCACCCCTACGCCAATGATGTTGTGGCAATCATGTGCCACAGTTGATGCTATTGCTCCGGCTCTAAAACCAAAACCCTTTATGAACGCCAAAGCAGGTTTGGCATCAGGCTT
>JBDTKK010000422.1:0-4135 GCA_039935335.1 Chitinophagaceae bacterium | reverse complement strand
TTGGCAGCTTGCTATGGCTAGGAAAGCGCAGCATAAAATGAGGTGTTTCATAAACGTTTAGTTTTGAGGATAAACAAAGACCGTCAACGAATTCACAAGGTAAAGGATTTTTCTTTTTACAGAAAGTAATTCCCAGCCTTACCAAAACTGACTTATATCGTTTTTTCGGGACGTTTAAGTGAAAAGCCGCAGATGTTGGTGTTTCACAGCGCTGAAATCACTCTGTCTTTAACGATAAATTCCTATAAGCGAGTAATATTTGCTAACGATGTTTTCCAATCTTAAATACATATCCCCTTCATCTAAAATAGAACCCTTACCTCAAATCAAAAAACCTCAACACCTTCCTCCCCTGCCCTGCCGTCATCAAGGCCCTTATATTTTCTAAAGTATCAAACACGATCCGAGGTTTTACCCTGAGCCGCACCTGCAAAGCTGCTGCCAATAAAGCACTACATTCCGTTTGTTCCATCCCAGTGCTTACGCGTAAGCATAAATCATCATTACCCAAAGCGTCTTTACACAGCTCCACAACATACTCCGTGATGTAAGGCGCGGCCGCCATCACTTCAAAAATAGCCGGAGGATAAACCGTCGTACCACGCAGCTTTATCATTTGTCCTTTCCGGCCCAAAACCGGCCCGAGGCGTTTGCTTTTTCTCCCACAAGTACAAGGCTCGGCATATAAGGCAGCAATATCTCCGGTTTTGTAACGCAACAACGGCATGCCTTCGATACCCAAAGTGGTCACCACTATTTCGCCTGTTTGGCCATCGGGTAAAACATTCCCTTCGTCATCCACAATTTCTACCAAAACCAAATCCGGCTGATGATGCCCACCCTTGCCCGCAGCGCATTCCGTAAAGGCGGTTTGTAATTCTGTAGCAGCATAAGTACCGTACATTTTAATAGGCCATACGGCTTCAATCTGCTCCGCAAGTGCGCTGGGAGAAAAGTCTGCGTTCCGCAAATTCTCCCCAATACAAACCGCTTTTTGAATGCCTGAATCCGCCAAGGAAATGCCTTCCGACTTTGCCCATTTAGCTAGACTAAGCAAGAAAGAAGGCACAGCCACCAAGCTATTCGTCCCCAATCGCTGCATGGTTTCCCATTGCATCTGCGGCAAGCCCGGCCCAGTCCGAATCACAGAAGCACCCATCGCCCGAATACCGCTGTAGTAGGCCATTCCCGCCATAAACTGCCTGTCTAGCGTGAGCATGAGTTGGTAAATATCTCCTGCTTTCCCATCTGCACAGAGGAAGGATTGCTTTTCGTTATAAGCCAATCTAAGCAAGTCGCTTTCCGTCAGGGCAATCGTAACCGGGCTGCCCATCGTGCCCGAAGTCGCGGTGTATTCCCGAACCTCATTTTTGGCCACGCACAAGAAATCCCAATTATGCCGCTGCATATCGTCTTTAGTGGTGAAAGGCAAGCCCTGCAAGTCTTTCAGGCTTTTTACATCAGCCACTTTCAAGCTATTATCCCTGAATAATCTTTGATAAAAAGGGCTGTTCTTTTCAAGATAAGTCAACAAGTTTTTTAGCGCGCCCTCGGCAAATCCTTCCTGAATCTCGAGTGGTTCGAAAGCTAATTGTGGCGCAAACAGACTCTTGTCCATAAGGCTCAAAGTAAAGCTAAGCTTGGCAGGTAGGCCCGCTGTGGGCAGGCCCGAAGTAATAACAGCAGATTGCCGCGTCAGTCGCCCAGCCTCCTTCCTCGCAATGACGGCCTCCCAATGCCAGTCCCCGCTCCCGTTTCCGATCGTCATTGCGAGGAACGAAGCAATCCCACAATTAATGCTCGCCCTGCATATGAGATTGCTTTGTCGCTAGACCTGTCCCGACTTCTCGGGAGCCTCCGCGCAATGACAATTGGGGAAAGCCGTCCTCTTAAGAACCGAGAAATTCAATGTCCAGTCGAAATCGGTAGTCCTATAACAGCGTTTCCCAAAGCTCGAATTGCTGCTTTGCCCTTCCTACCATTATCTTCGCGCATGGCAGCAAACAGTAAATTTTACGGCGAGGGTCTCACTTTTGATGATGTACTGCTCGTCCCCGCTTACTCGGAAGTTCTTCCCCGCGAAGTAAGCATCTCCACCCAACTTACCAAAGACATTAGGCTCAACCTTCCCATGGTTTCTGCAGCGATGGATACCGTGACAGAAGCGCGTTTGGCCATTGCGCTGGCGCGAGAAGGCGGCATCGGAATGCTCCACAAAAACATGAGCATCGAGCGCCAAGCCGAGCAAGTACACAAAGTAAAACGCTCGGAAAGTGGCCTCATAACAGACCCAATTACGCTAAGTCCCGATTCTACTGTGGCAGAGGCGCAGCGCCTGATGCGGGACAACCATATTGGCGGCATTCCTATTATTACTGCCAACAGAAAGCTAGTGGGCATTCTCACCAATCGCGATATGCGTTTTGAAAAGAACGGCTCAAAGAAGGTCAGTGAAATCATGACCAAAGAAAATCTAGTGACGGCCGCAATCGGCACGAGTATGTCTGGTGCTGAAACCATTCTCGAAGAATATAAAATTGAAAAACTGCTCATCATAAATAATGATGGTACACTTGCCGGCCTCATCACCTTCCGCGATATCATGCACCTGAAAAGCCATCCCAATGCTTGTAAAGATGAAAATGGACGTTTGCTGGTGGGCGCTGCGGTTGGCATCACAGCGGATACTTTAGATAGAGTTGAAGCCCTAAAACATGCGGGTGTGGATGTCATCACTTTGGACAGTGCACATGGACATTCAATTGGCGTGTTACACATGGTGCGGACGGTGAAAAATGCTTTTCCGAACCTCCCAATAATTGCCGGAAATATTGCTACCGCCTCAGGCGCAGAAGCCCTTGCCGATGCCGGTGCCGATGCCGTGAAAGTGGGTGTAGGCCCTGGATCTATTTGCACGACCCGCATTGTGACGGGCGCAGGCGCACCGCAGCTTACAGCGATTATTGAAGCGTCTCAAGCCTTGAAAAAAAGAGGTATTCCTGTGATTGCCGATGGTGGTATTCGCTACACGGGTGATATGGTGAAAGCTATTGCTGCCGGTGCAACTTGCGTAATGGCCGGAAGTATTTTTGCAGGCACAGAAGAAAGTCCCGGCGAAACGATTATTTATGAAGGCCGGAAGTTTAAAAGCTATCGTGGCATGGGCTCTGTGGAAGCCATGCAGGAAGGTTCGTCTGACCGCTATTTCCAAGATGTAGAAGCGGACATCAAGAAGTTGGTGCCCGAAGGCATTGTCGGTCGCGTGCCGTTTAAAGGAAATCTTTCCGAAATCATGCAGCAGTTTGTAGGCGGACTTCGTGCTGGCATGGGCTATTGTGGTGCGAAGGATATCAAAGCCTTGCAGGATGATGCCCAATTTATTCGCATCACCGCCGCCAGCATGGCCGAGAGTCATCCACATGATATTGTGATTACTAAAGAAGCTCCAAATTATAGTCGATAAAACGGTCGTTGTTTTTCGAAAAATAGAACGCAGATTTCAAGATTTTCATCCTTCATCTATTCCCTAATGGCCATTGCTGCGTCCGAACTAATCCTTACTGAAAAAGGCTCCATTTACCACCTGGATTTGCGCCCGGAGCAGTTGGCGGATACCGTCATTACCGTTGGAGATCCAGGGCGCGTCGCCACGGTGAGCCAGCATTTTGATCGCATTGAACATAAAGTCGAGCATCGGGAGTTCATCACGCACACCGGTGTCTTGGGCAAGAAAAGAATCTCTGTGGTTAGTACAGGTATTGGGCCGGACAATATCGACATCGTCCTAAATGAGCTGGATGCGCTGGCCAATATTGACTTTGAAACACGAACTATTCGGAATCAGAAAAAGACACTGAACATTATTCGTTTGGGAACTTCAGGAGCATTGCAAAAGGATATTCCCTTGGATAGTGTCGTAGCATCTTCCTTCGCCATTGGCCTCGATAATCTGATGCACTTTTATCAGTACGAACTTAATCCAGAGGAAAGTTTTATTCTCAATGAATTTAGGGAACATTCTCGGATGAATGCCGCGCCAGTATTGCCTTACATCGCTGAAGGAAGTATAAAACTTCGTTCTGCGTTTGCGGATAAAACCATTAATGGCATCACCATAACTTGTCCCGGATTTTAT
>JBDTKK010000421.1:0-13018 GCA_039935335.1 Chitinophagaceae bacterium | reverse complement strand
TATCCACTCTCGGTAAGTCTATTTTTAAAAGACCTTGAGTACTTCCCACCCATAGCACATTTCTACCAGTTTTGGTTTGTGTTTCTGCTATAGCCAATGGAATATTTATTGTTCCTGGAATTGATTTACTAAAATCCCATTTGAAGGAGCTAAAAGTCTTAGTATCAGGATGAAACAAGCAAATGCCTTCGCCCCAAATACCTACCCAAATGCGACCAGCATGATCTTGAAAAATTGACGTAGTCGCGTTAGCCCCATTTGCAGCCAGAGGCTTAACACCGAAAACCTGGAACTCAAGGGTTTTCCTATTGAGCAATACAAGGCCGGAATAGGTACCAACCCAAAACCTACCTTGTCCATCTTCCAGCATGGGTCCTACTGCCGTTAGACCCTTTTTATTTAAGGTATCAGAAAGAATAGGAACACCTACGAAATGTTGGGTTTTTGGCTCGAAATAGGATAGCCCGGATTCTGTACCTATCCATATTTTACCTTGCTTATCGATATAAACATGATCATTATAGTCATCATCTAAAGAATATAGGTTCCGAGAATCGTGCTTAAAATTAGTAGCTTGATGATTGTAAGGATTGAACCGCGAGATGCCACTTCGGGTACCCAACCATAAATTACCGCTATCATCTTCCACAATACTATTAATAAAATTATCGACTATAGAGTGGAGAATCTGTCTGTTGTGGGTATAGACTTTCACACTCCTGCCATCATATTCGTTCAGCCCTCTAGCCGTGCCAATCCATAAAAAGCCTCGTTTATCGCGATAGATGCAGTTCACTTCATTGCTGGAAAGACCGTTGCTTACATTGAGATGGTTGAAATACAGATTTAGCTGCTGATTTCCGTTTCTAGCTTTACATGGGAAGGTGATTGCAAGTAGTATGATACTGCAGACGAGCCAAGGTATATTTTGGAATGTATATTTCAAAGAAAATATTTTCAAGTAATTAACCTTCTTTATTTCTACTTCAACTTTTGCAATTCAAAAATACTTAAATTCTCACGCTTTCCCCATCTTGCCCTAATTGTTTTTGATTCAAGATAGCGAAAAAACAAACTTTATCCTTCCACTTTTTCTTCATCTACCAATGGAAACCGCAACTCAAACCTTGTCCCCACTTCTGGCGTTGTATCGTACCTGATTTGCCCTCCCCACTGCTCTATCATTTGGCGCGTCATAGCAAGCCCAAGACCAGTGCCCGAGCTCTTCGTAGTGAAATAAGGTGTGAACATCTTGGCCTGTGCCTCTTCCGATATTCCAGAGCCATTATCCTCCACCGTGATGATAGCCCAATTTCCTTGTTGAAACAGTCGTACTTCTATCTTTCCTCGCCGCAAATCGGGGATGGCTTGGAGTGCATTTTGCAATAGATTAGTGAGGATGCGCACAAGCTGACTTCTATCTGCCACCACCACAAACTTTTCCTGCGAAGCCTGGTAGCTTACATCGGTATTGGATTCATTGGTATATAGATCCACTACTTTAGGTATTAGATCGTCCAGGTCTATGCGTTCTGGCTTAGCGCCGATGCGTGCAAATTGGGAGAACTCGGAGGCAATGACGGAGAGATTATTTATTTGTTCCAAGAGGCTTTCGCTGGTGCGCAAAACAAGTTCATCTGTATTAGCCTGACCACTTTTGATAGCACGTTGCAGGTATTGGATATTGAGGCTCATGGGTGTAAGCGGATTTTTAATTTCGTGGGCTACCTGTTTTGCCATTTCCCTCCAGGCTCCTTCTCGCTCGCTACGCGCCAGTAAAGCAACATTCTCTTCCACTTTTTTCACCATTTTATTATACTCTGCTACCAAGATCCCTACTTCATCGTCGTAAGGCCAATCCAAAGGTTGGTTTCCATGTAGTGAAAGTCTTCCAAATTGCTTGATAATCACATCAAAAGCCCGGGTGATCCAGCGGGTGATAAGGACGGCCAAGATACTAGAAAGCAAAAATATGATGGCGTAGAGATTGATTAACGCAACAACCACATTAGATATTTGCTCGTCCAGCGCGCGTTGGGAATAGAACAAGGGTACGTTTACAAAGCCGGCAACTTTGCCGTCGGTGCTGCGGAGCGCGGTGTAGCAGGAGATGTAATTGAGCTTGCCGATGCCTTCTTGCTCCATCAAAAACCAACGGGAATCAGAGTCCAGCATTGCCGCAAATATCTTTGGGCGGATGACAGGCGCGAGTAAGCCCTGATCATAAATGGTTTGCTGTGTGGATACAGAAAGCCGCCCCGACGCATCAAACAGGTTAATGTCTATTTTTTGAGCCGATGCGAGGTTGCTGAGAAAGCTTTTAAACTTGGGCTTCTTAGCTTCATCGTCCAAAGCATTGGAATTCTCATCCATCTTCTCATCCTTCATGTATTCTTGAATCGCTCTAGTCACCGTTTGCATCATCGACTGCCGTTGGTCTTCACTACGACTCGCATATTGATTGCGCAGGTACCAAACAGTAATAGTGCCAATCATTAAGAAAGAAAAAAGCACAATACCGAGAACGCTTGCTTGCACCCGTTTCCTGAGGCTTAGGCCTTGATGCCTGTTCCAGATAAAGATTTGAATTTCTCCCCGACTGCCGAGACGATAAAACCTTAGCGTTCCGAGCAATAGAAAACGAAATAGAAGTAGGTAGGAAAACAGGCTTAGGAGCAGGATATAGCCACCCTTGGGTTGCCACACAAAGACCGTTCTTCGGTCGTCTGGCGTGTAAATGAGGGTAAAGGAATTTGAGCGCATTCGCAATCGATATTCCTTTTGGGAAGTATCATGCGGGATTTGAAAAGGGAAAGGGAAATCACTAGTTTGCGCAACGAGTTTGTCGTCCACATATACTGCAAATGAGTAATCTGCATTTTTTTCTTGTTTGTTTACCGAAGCGGATTGCAATAGTTCGGGTAGGACGGTTTCGGAGACGATTTTCTTTTGTTCAAGATCAACGATAATGCTTCCTATCAATCGTTCATTGTCGTCTTTTATTGGCAGGATGCCCAGATAAGTATGATTATTTGGGGCCGATTCTCTATAAAAAAGATTGTTCGAAAATTTTGATGGCGTTTCGTCCTTTGTCGCCGCAATAAGTTCGCCCAAGGAGCTTGTATCTGCATTAAAAATGGGCTTATTGGCTGTGTCGAAGAAGTAAAGGTGAGGTTCGTAAGAGGCAAAAAGCGAGTTGAAATAAAGAGTTGATAGGCGCTCATCTACGGCTTTTCTTTTTTCAGCACTAGGAGTCTTAAATAGACTAACAACGCCAGTATCTGTAGCCAAATAAGGGGCAACTTGACCGAAGTTGTATTCTAGTGCATCATCGTGCCGAGAGGCCACATGTTCAGCAAAGGTCTTTCTGGTTTCCGTTTCCCGTTGCGTAATAAACTGAAAAAGCAAAAGGCTTAACAACATGCAATGGCCTACGCTCCACAAGACATTCACCGGGCGAAACACACCGCTAATACCTGGTTTCCTACCCAAGCTTTGCGCCACCACAAAAGCCAGAAGCCACAAAAGCGTTCCGCCATTGAGCGATAGGTTTTGCTTCATTCCTAAAACAAGAAAGGCTACGGTTATACCAAAAAGTACGATTGTAAAGCCCTTAATTGGTCTAAGTAATGAGCTATCTACCAACTTACGAAGAATGGTGGCCAAAGTCAGCAATGTTGCCGTCATTAGCGTGGCAATAAACAGCCCGGTAAGCGTTGTGATATCTAGGGAAGCAAGGTGTGTGGTATCAAAAGGAATTACAGAATCTAATACCAAGCTGCGGATAAGCAGCACGTAATAAATGCCGATGGCGCCGATGCCAAAGGCAACTACGAACAGCACTATTGCAAAAAGAATCTTCTTAGAAGATTTTCGGGTTTTCCAATCTTCCCAAGGGACGAAACCGGCTACTGAGAATGCCAGCCATTGCGCGGCCATAACATTGAACAATAAATCGCCCAGAGATGGCAGCCAGGAATTGGTAGCATATAGCCTTGGTGAGAACAAGTTGATATCGCCCATGTGGAAGGGCAGACCGCGCCAATACATCAAGCCACGAATCACTAGGATACTCGTGATGATTAGGAGCAGAGGAAGCAGGCAGCGCCCGCCTTTGCGTAGCCGGGAAGCTATCCGATGAATCCAGAGGCATAGAAACGCAATAGCCAACACCCAGGCCCAGTTTATCCAGCTATAATGCGTGGATACAAATGAAACACCGGTTTGGTCGGGTACAAAACCCACTACTTGCTTCGCCACATCCAGAATAGGAGCGGCCCCGATGGTATTCGTCCGGAGAATCCGCGTATCGGGTGGTATCTTTTCCGAAGCTAAAAAGGCTGGTTTCAGGTAATCGTTGGTAAGGGGATATTGGACGGAAATGGGGAAAAGCACTTTTAGTGAAATGCCTGCGGGTAGCCAATTTGCGCGGAAATCCCCCTGTAAATATTGACCATTTCGGAGCTTCGAAATCCAGTTATCGGATATGCTGTCTTCCCTTGGCAAAACGGAATTACTGCTCCAGGCCACCATGCTATCATTCTGAAAAGCAAAGACATAAAAAGGCTGATCAAATAGCCAATTTTCTTTAGCAGACATAGGCTTCAAACTAATCCAATCGAGTACTTCCTGCTGATGTTTAGCAATCGCTGAAAAAGCCTGTTGTTGCCGCTTTAAATCCAAGGAAATATCCCGTGCTATTTCTCTTGCCGAAAGCTGACGATCCTCTAACCGATGACCAATTACCGCGACCAACCAAAGCAACATTGCAAAGGCCGGCAACAGGTAAAAAGACCATTTCTTACTCATTATTTTCGCTCTTCGTGCTTGGCTTCATTCCATAAATCATCCATCTCGCGCAGGCTCATACCTTGCAAGGACAAGCCTTTTGCGCCTGCCTTTTCTTCAATTATTTGAAAGCGCCGAATGAACTTTCTATTCGTCTTTTCCAGAGCCGCTTCAGGGTCTATTCCGGCAAATCGAGCATAATTGATTAAGGCAAAAAACACATCGCCCATCTCCTCTTCAATAGCCGCTTGAGAGCCTTCTGCCACCGCTTCATAAAGCTCCCCAATTTCCTCATCCACCTTCTCGCGTACCTGCTCCATATTGTCCCATTCAAAGCCCACGGTTTTTGTCTTTTCCTGAAGTCGAAGAGCCTTTACAATGGCAGGCAAAGCTTTAGGCACTCCTGCAAGAATACTCTTCTTTCCTTCCTTCAATTTTATCTGCTCCCAATTGCGTTTCACATCTTCATCATTCTGCACTTTGGTATCGGAGTAAATGTGCGGATGCCGCGCCACGAGCTTGTTGCAGATAGTTTCGATTACGTCCTCGAACGTGAATTTCCCTTGTTCCGCACATATCAAACTATAGAAAACGAGGTGCAGCAAGATGTCGCCACTTTCTTCTTTTATACCCTCCCAATCATTGTCGGTAATCGCTCCGGCCAGTTCATAAGTTTCTTCGATGCTGAGCTGCCGAAGGGTTTCAATCGTTTGCTTTTTATCCCAAGGACACTCTTTTCGGAGCGTCTCCATGATGTCTCGCAAGCGTTGAATATTGTTGTGGTAAGCCATGAAGGTAAAAGTAGCGGCTATTGGTAAAGGCAACCTTGAAATCACTTAAAGAAAAACACAGGGCAGATGTTCCAAAGCACAATTATAAAGCCATCTTTACGGCACATGCGCCCAAAGCTTCAAACACTTTTTTCAAGACCGATTCTTCTTTGGTTGTTGCTTTGGTTCGCAGTTAGCCTTCTTTATCTCCCTGCTTGGAAGGGCGGATTCCAACAAGATTTCCATGGTTGGCTACAGTTGTACACAGACCAACCATTTTGGGATATTCTCAACAGGAAATTTGCAAAAAACCAAAGTTTTTATCAGCTCACGCAATTGCAACTCTATGGCTGGACTTGGCTTTTTGGCATTCGACCTTTGCCCTGGTTTCTACTATTTACTGCGCTTCATGCCTTAAATGGAACCTTGATTTTTCGCTTTAGCTCAAGGCTCTTTCAGGACTTCCAACTTCCGAATGCAGCTTGGATTGCCCTTGCAGGTTCGCTGCTGTTTCTTTTTAATCCAAGTATGACCGAGGCGGTACTCTCAAAGGCCGCCTATCATTATCTTATCGGTATTCAGATTGTGCTTTGGATACTGATTTGGGTACACCATTTCCTGCATACTCAAGAGAAACGTTGGGTGTTTTATACCGGGGTCTTATTTCTCCTTGCCACGCTCACGCTTGAAACTTGGTACACCATTCCTGCCTTAGTTTTTCTAATGGTAATTGCTTACCGACGCGGTGGCCTTATATCCGCTCGGAGAACGACGCAAGCATTGACGAGATTTTTCCTGCCGATGCTCTTCATTTTCGGAGTTTATCTGCTTTGCTACCATGCCTACTACGGCCAATGGATTGCCCATGGAGCGTACCATTTCTCCGCCGACCAAAATTTCTTAAGCATTGTTGGGCGTGCTTGGAGCTATGAATTTCATCTACTTTTTGCTGGAAGATTCTTCCCAAATACCACACGACAATGGGTTTACCAGCACCTCGCTGCATCGCAAATTGGAGCTTTCCTAATCATTTTTTCAGTAGCCCTTTTCACTATCTACGCCTATGTTCGTTTTCCAAAATCAAGTCCACGATTTAGACTATTTGCTTTGCTTTTCGGCTGGGCTATTTGCGCCCTAATTATTGTGCTGCATTTCTTGCCAGAGCCACTAATGCTGGTAAATAATGACCGCCATCTATACTTCACGGCAGTTTTTCAGTTCATGATGGTGGCGATAATAGTCAGGGCATTGCTTTCCTCAAAGCCCAAAATTTGGATGGGAATTATGGCTTTGTTACTTATTTTGTACAGCTCGCTAACCGCCTATACTATATGGCAATGGCGACAAAGCACGAAAGTCTTTTGGGGTATTCAGAGCAATTTTCACTGGCAAGATTCGCCAGTTGTTTTGCTGCTCAATCTGCCCTCTACCTACAATGGAATCGGTATTATCACGGCAAATATTCCAGATGATTTTAGCGAACATCTTCGCATTTTCCATCACCAACCCAATCACCAAAACATCTACGATGTTTCGGGCTATAACATGCAACATCCTTGGGATGGTGCACACGTTACCGTACTAGACAGCACGCACGTAAAAGTGACCCTAAATCAATGGGGCTCGTGGTGGTTATTTCATGGCTTGGGCGCAGTAAGTTTTGAGAATGATTTGTTTGCTGTAAACATGACAGACCAAGGCCATGAATACATCCTTACCTTAAAACAACGACCAAAAGGCATGGTTCTACTTTATCAACAAGGCACACAATGGCGGAAGCTGGACATGAAGAAAGTGGGCGTAGAGCAATGGTCGGGAAATTAAAAATGCAAAATTAAAAATGCAAAATGCACGCCTGACGAGATGGTGAGTAGGTAGTAAATAGACTTTGGGAGCGAAGACTATAGCAATTGTCTTCTTGCGAACTGCGATTATGAAGGACTTTACCTCTATCAAGTCAAGGACAAGTAAACATGCAAAATGACTCTAGGAATCCTTTGGCAAAGGTTTTCCGAGCAGAAGTCATAGCAATATTTCCATCAAGCTATTTTGAAAAGCTCGGCTATAAAACCGATACCTTCTTCTCTTCAAGAAAGAATTTTCGGCGGCTTTTATAAAGATCCAGAAACAGTAAAACCAAGGTTGCAGCGAAAAACAGCGCAACAAAACGTTGATCAAATAACACCGTTTCATAGTTATTGAGTTTGAAAAATTTGAGTACCCATTCGAGGTTCAAAAAATAGCCAATAGAGAACAGGATGTAGGGCCAATATCGACGCGAATACAAGGAATAGGCGGCGATAAAAATGAATGCAGGATGGCAATATCTTTCGTGCATTTCCGTGTTGCAGAAAAAGAAAAGCAAGGCAACAAGCGCGGCACTCAACCACACCATTTCCTTGGGGATTTCCGTTGCTTTCAACCTTCCGACGATTTTCAGGTAAAGCATTTGAAGCATTGGTAGCAAGGCAAAAAACGAAGTAGAAAAGAAAAATAAAAGCCCCCATTGCCTAATCGTAAGCCCCGCCCAAACATCAGTATCCGGCCCATAAGCTTTCAGATTTCCGAGCAATAGATTCCAGAAATTATCGGCAGATTGTGTGATTAACGGATTGGCACCAACCACTTCGGTCACAATCTCCCATACCCGATGAGCCCCGGCAATTCCAAAAAATAATAGAATCAAGAATTGGGTCGCAGCCATTACCAACGGAATCAGTAAGAACAGCCACCAGCGCCGACTTGACACAATTTGGTACAAAACCAGCAAGCCCCAAACGGGAGCTAAAGACAAGGCCTGAAGCTTCATGTTTAAGGTCAAAATCAGGAACACGGAACTCCACAAAACCTCTTTATTCTGAACAAAAAATAGGGATGCAAAAAACAAGGTTGCTACGATGCCATCCACCTGATTCCAGAGTAGCGTGTTGTACATGTAGCCGATGTTGAGTGCTGTAAACAACAGCACAAACAAATAGCCAAGCCTATCTGAAGTCCAGCGATAAATCAAATAAATACCCGCAAAATCAAAGCACATCGTGAATACACGAATAGCACCTAAGTGCTTGTCAATATTCTCCGCAGAGCCCGCCAACTTCGCAAAAAGAAACATAACGTACTGATAGAACGGCATATAGTCTGTATGCGTCTGATAGGTGCTGCCCAAGCCATTGTCCAAGATGTTGGTACTCCAAGCCCTCCAACAACCAATATCGCCATGATAGCCTGCAATATTGGAAGAAAGAATAGCCAAGGTCAAGAAAAGAAGTAGCGTGACTACAATGTTTTCTTTCCGATTAGATTCGATGGTCATTTGCCGATAAAGATTAAAGAAAGTTGGGGTTATTCTCAACCCTTCGTACGATTTAAATCAAAGCCTTATGCGCCTCTTTCCTGAAAAATACCTGCCTTGCTTTGAAAAGATCAAAGAACAAAAGTGCAAGCACTCCAGTAAATAACAAGGCCACAAATTGTTGGTCAAACAACAGTGTTCCGTAGTTATTGAGATTTAAATACCTAAGCACCCATTCAAGGTTCAAGAAATAGGCAATGGAGAACAAAATATAGGGCCAATACCGACGGGAATACAAAGAATAGGCTGCGATAAAAATGAGCGCTGGATGGCAATATCGTTCGTGCATTTCGGTGTTGCAAAAGAAGAATAATAGAGCAACGAGCGCAGCGCTCAACCAGACTATTTCCTTCGGAATAGCCGAAGCCTTGAGCCTCCCAACCGTCTTCAGAAAAAGAATTTGCAGCAACGGAAATAATGCAAAAAAGGAACTAAAGAAGAATAGGATTAGTCCCCATTGGCGAAAAGGTAAGCCAGCCCAAAGCTCGGAATCAAGGTGATATGCCCTATCATTTCCCAATAAAAGATTCCAAATATTATCCGCAGATAAGGTGATTTTTGGAAACATACCTACAGCACGTTGTACTACCTCTAACAACCCTTTTGTCCCCTCCATCCCAAACGGTATTAGAATTATAAATTGCGTAGCTAGCATCACCAGCGGAATCAATAGAAACAGCCACCAGCGTCGGTTTGAAACAATAAAGAATAAAACTAAAAGTCCCCATACAGGTATCAATGCTAAAGTCTGGAGCTTCATGTTTAGCGCTAACACCAAAAAAAAAGTACTCCATAAAATCCTTTTGTTTTGAACGAAAAAAAGTGCCGCAAAAAACAGACTCGCTACGATGCCATCCACCTGAAACCAAAGCAGCGTATTATACATGTAGCCCATATTGAGTGCTGTAAATAGTAGCACTCCCAGATAGCTCAATCGATCTTTAGTCCAGCGATAAATCAAATAGATTCCCGCAAAATCGAACATCAATGTGAATACACGAATGCCGCCAATATGCTTTTCAATATTCTCCGTAGAGCCCGCTAGGTTTCCAAAAAGAAACATAACATATTGGTACAACGGCATGTAATCAGTCCCTCCCTTATAAGCATGTGCCAATCCATTCTGGTGAATATTGATTGTCCAATTTTTCCAGCAAGAAACATCCCATTCAAATCCAGGAATATTGGAAGAAAGAATAGCCAAAGTCAAGAAAAGGAGCAGCGTTACTATAATGTTTTCCTTCCGATTAGATTGAATGGTCATATTGACAAAGATTAGGGAAAGGCGGGATTATTCTCAACCTCTGGCCGAAATCTGCCGCGTAAACAGCAACAGATAAGCTACCACAAACAACATAGAAGTAAATGCCGATGCGAGGATTTTTAGGACTAGCATCCCGGGGTTCGAAAAGCTCCAAAGCTCAATACTGAAATACACCAAATGATGGATTAAAATCAGGAAGCCGGCATAGGTTAGAAAGGGCACCCAACCTAGGTTTTTCACACTCGGTGCTTGATTGGGATATTCGTTCAAAGGCCGTGGCAGCAAGGCATTCAGCGCATTAGTGCGGAGATAGGCAATGACTACTGTCGCTGCTGCATGCATCCCGCCAGTGTTCATCAAACTATCCACACTCAAGCCCGTGATGAAGCCAATAATCAGCAACAGCCATACTGGAGTTTCGAAGGGCAAAAGCAGGATAAACAACGGATAAATGAGCGGTATAAAAACAGGAAAGCCAGATGGCTCTGACCACCAGCGCAACGTGATTTTATTCAGCAAAACCTGCACCGCAAGGATGAGCCAAAATCGTAGAAAATTACGCAGCGGAAGACTCATTTCTTATGCCCTCCCTTTTTAGGCTTTACAGGTTCAGCCGTGTTCTGTTGCTCCAAGGTTTTCTGCTCCGTTTCGTAAGTGTTTTCAGTGACGTACACATACATCATGTTGCGGAAATTATTGGCTGGCTTGAGGTACAGCAATCGCTTCCCTGTCTTCTTTACAATGAGTACATTTTGAATGGTTCCCACCATGACTTCGGGCGGAAAAAAGGAATAAGTTGTCGTCCAAACGGTATCGCCCAGCCGCATCGGAATCTGCGAAGGCACATCCATCATGTACAAGATATCCGGACTGGGAGAACTGCCTTCCAGCCGCCATTTAGCTATTCCCGTAGTGCCATCTTTCAAATGCACACTCACTTCCTGCAAAGAGGAAAGCAACGATAAAACTGTGGAAAAATGCTTGGAGACATGCACCACTTTACCCACTGCTCCGGTGCCAGAAATGACCGCCATTTCCTTCTTAATCCCATCATCTGAACCTCTATTTAAAGTCAAATAATTGTCGGTCTGGCTCACACTGTTGTTGATCACTCTGGCTTTGCGAAAAATATAATGAGCGTACTCAATTTTCCGATTGGAATCCGGCGGACCTTTCGGAATCATCACCGAACTATCTACTCGTCTGTCGCTTGTAAACTGAAGATTGGTGAGCTCCTGATGTAGCCTTTGATTTTCTTCCAAAAGGCTATCATTCATCTTACCCAAAGTAAAATAGTGCACAATTGCATTCTGGCGTTTGTAGTAAAAACCGCTCACCGCATTCGCAGAATTAACCAAATCATTGCCCTGAATCGTGCGGGTTCTTCCAATCAATATTGCACAGAAAATCTCCAACACCACAAAAAGGATGAGGTTGGCAAACTGGCTTATGAAACGAATAAAATTGCGCACGCGAATATTAAGGCTGTCAGATGTCCGGAGACCGCAACGCACTCGCTACAGTAAGAACCTTGCACCTTTACTCCGGGAAAATTACTTCATTAAAAATGGCATTCTCGCAATGTTCTTCAAAGCCATCCCCGTGCCGCGCACTACGGCACGCAATGGATCGTCGGCTACATGTACCGGAAGCTTGATTTTATTGGAAATACGCTTGTCCAATCCGCGTAGCAAAGCCCCGCCACCAGTGAGATACAGCCCGCGACGATAGATATCGGCAGCCAATTCCGGCGGTGTCGTTTCGAGTGCTTTCAGAATAGCTTCTTCAACCTTGAAAATAGATTTATCAAGTGCTTCGGCAACCTCTTGATAGCTCACCATTATCTGCTTCGGAATACCCGTCACGAGATCGCGGCCATTCACAGCAATATCATCCGGAGGCACGTCTAATTCCTTCAAAGCAGAACCCACATGAATCTTGATTTGCTCGGCAGTACGCTCCCCTATCATTAAGCTGTGATAACGACGCATCGCCTCCATAATATCGGAGGTAAACTCATCGCCCGCAATACGAATACTTTGATCGCAAACGATGCCTGCCAAAGCAATAACAGAGATACCTGTAGTACCACCGCCTATGTCGATAATCATATTGCCTGTCGGCTCCTCCACGTCAATACCGATGCCCAAAGCCGCCGCCATTGGCTCATGAATCATGAACACTTCGCGCGCGCCGGAAGCATTGCCACTGTCGCGCACCGCACGCTTTTCCACTTCGGTAATAGAAGAAGGAATACAGATAACCATCCGCCAGGAAGGAGGGAATAGTGGCTTCTTCGGAAGCACCAATTTTATCATCTCGCGAATCATGCCTTCGGCTGCATTAAAGTCGGCAATCACGCCATCCTTCAGCGGTCGAATAGTTTTGAGATTTTCGTGTGTTTTTTCATGCATCATCATAGCCTTTTTACCAACGGCTACGATTTTATTTGTCGTACGGTCTATCGCTACAATGCTCGGTTCGTCAACAACCACCTGGTCGTTATGTATGATGAGGGTATTGGCAGTGCCAAGGTCCATGGCAATTTCCTGTGTCAGGAAGTTAAACAAGCCCATATTATCTAAAGAAGTGTGATTTTTTTAAAGTTCGGCAAAGGTGCGGAAAATAAGGCGGATTGAATAGCAATGTTCTAAGCCCAAACGCTAAGGTTTTGCCTAAAGGCTTCCTCGGATTGCTGGGCAATGCGTTCCTTCGATTGCTGCCTATTTTTAGCCCTCCAAAAAAGCAACCTTTGAACACCGTCGAACTGTATTCTCTCTTTTTGCAGCACTCAAATGTGCAGACAGACACCCGAAAGCTTCGTGAAGGCGATTTGTTCTTTGC
>JBDTKK010000420.1:0-14225 GCA_039935335.1 Chitinophagaceae bacterium | reverse complement strand
ATAGGGACTTCAGACTATGACCAGGTGTATGGTGTGCAGGTGGATTTGGAGAACAATGTCTATGCGGTGGGGCAAACTTTGGGTGGCTCTTTCCCGGTGACAAGTGGGGTCTATAGCAATGCCGGCTCTTCTCAATTTATCATCAAGATGGACAGTCTGCTGGCTACGGATATTTTCTCTACGGTCTTTGGTTCGGGCACCTCTACCACCACAAATATTTCTCCGGTTGCTTTCCTTGTAGATACTTGTCAAAACATCTACGTTTCCGGTTGGGGAGGCAATCTGGGCTTTACTGTTGGCACTTCTACTGTGGGCACCACAACCGGAATGCCAGTAACCCCATTGACCATTACAGCACCATTGAAAAGCACGACTGACGGCTGGGATTTCTATTTCATGGCCTTATCAAAAAATGCAACCAGCCTACTTTTTGGTGCTTTTCTTGGGAGGAATTCTACCAGTGCGATTTATGGCGAGCATGTAGATGGTGGCACGAGTCGATTTGATAGAAGGGGAATAGTATATCAAGGTATCTGTGCCAATTGTGGTGGTGCTGCGAGTGGTGCATTCCCTACTACTTCCGGCTCTTGGGCCACAACAGTTGGAAGCAGTAACTGTAATGAAGCTGCGCTCAAAATCGCATTTCAATTGGGTGCCCCTGCGGCAGTAGCAAGTGGTAGTCCAAATGCCAGGGGCTGTCCGCCGCTGACAGTTCAGTTCACCAATACTTCCACAAATGCCATTTCATTTTTGTGGGATTTTAAGGATGGAACACCTACGGATACTGCATTTCAGCCGAAGCACACTTTTACCAAAGCCGGCGTTTTTAACGTACAACTCGTAGTGTATAACCCAAATGCCTGCAAGGAGCGCGACACTACTCACGTCACCATTTCAGTGGATAGCAATCGGGTGAAAAGTGATTTCAGTTTTACGGTAACAGACTCTTGCTATCCTTACAAAGTTGCGTTCGTCAATAATTCAATCCTTAGTCCTTTGCCCGGATCGGCAACTCGTACGGTATTCACCTGGAAATTTGGTGATGGGACAACATTCGTGGGAGCCAATCCACCTCTTCACAGCTATGCTAATCAAGGCACTTATAGCGTGACGTTGATTATGCGCGACACAGCGGCTTGCAATTTCCCGGATTCGGTGACGAAGGTTTTGACTATCCATTCCAACCTGGTAAAGGCACAGTTTAAAAGCCCTGATACTACCTGCATTAATGATAGTCTTAGCTTCATTAATCAGAGTACAAATGCCACAAACGTCAAATGGTATTTAGGAGATGGAGACTCCAGTACCTTGTCCACTCCATTTCTACATAAATATTCCGGTCCGGGCAGTTATCAGGTGGTGTTCATTGCGATAAATCCAATCTCCTGCAACCAGCGCGATACGGTCAGAAAAACCATTAGAATCAACAAACAGCCGACCGCAGATTTTGATTTTGCGCCCATCATTCCAGTAAGTAATACGCCCGTCACGTTCACCAATACCTCGGTGAACGCGGATATTTATTCTTGGAATTTTGGTGATGGCTCATTGACGAGTTATCTCAAAGACCCCGTACATCTCTTTAGAAAAACGGGTAGTTTCAATGTATGCCTTACCGCAACAAGCTATGATGGCTGTATTGACATTAAATGCAAGAAAGTGGATGCTGATATTCATACCGCCCTTGACCTCCCTACTGGTTTTTCACCCAATGGGGATGGGCATAATGATATCCTCAAAGTGCGTGGTGGCGGCATCGAAACGATGGATCTAAAAATCTTCAATCGCTGGGGTGAAAAGGTATTTGAAACGACCGACCAAGATGTTGGATGGGATGGCCGATATAATGGCAAAATGCAGGAAGTAGATGCTTACGGTTACGTCCTCACCGCCACATTTATTGATGGAAGTAGCACCACCAAAAAAGGCAATGTCACCCTCTTAAGATAACCAGCCATGATGCATAAAGTTTTCAAAAAATCTCTGGTTCTTCTTTGGGCGTGTTTACCATTTTCGCCTTTAGGAATTGGTGTTGAAAAAGCTGCTGCACAAGGCATGCACTTTTCTCAATTCTACAATGCGCCGATGCTTGTAAGCCCCGCCAATACGGGCTTGATGTCGGACAAAGACTATCGAGTAGGTGCCAATTATCGCAGCCAATGGCAGTCGCTACCGGTACCCTTTACTACGGCTGCCCTTTATGGAGATTTGCAGGTATTTAGAAGGAAATTTGGAACGAATTGGTTGGGCATTGGCGGAGCAATGTTTACAGATAAAGCGGGAGATGGCAACCTTTCTCTTACTCGCTTTGAAGCTTCGTTGGCCTATCATATTGAACTTGGAGAAAAGTTTATGGTTTCTGTTGGTGGCTCTGTTGCGAGTGTGAATAGAACTGTTGATTTTGGCAAGCTCACCTTTGATGAACAATGGGATGGCTATGTGTTTAATAGCACACTAGCCAACGGCGAACAAGGACATTTAAGCAGCGCGAAATACATGGATATTGGCGCGGGACTAAACTTTGCAATAATCCCCAGTGACCTTGTCTATATAAAAATTGGAGGAGCCGTTGCGCACATCAATCAGCCAACGGAAAGCTTCTATAATCAGGATAACAAAATTGGGATGCGAGGTACAGGCTATATCGATATGTTGGCTCGGATTGGCCATTCAGTCATCTTCAATCCAGCCGTCTATTTTACCAATGAAAAAGGTGCGACCGAACTTGTTTATGGTACTTTATTCAGCGTATTTACGGGCGGAGATGAAGGCAATGGCAGCATAGTTTTCGGTGCATACAATCGCTGGGGAGAATCTTTAATTGGCACCTTTGGCTACGATTGGAATGGCCTCCGCGCAATGGTGAGCTATGACTTCACGATTTCCCAATTGGGCAGTTACAATAATCATAATGGGGCGCTTGAATTTGGTCTTCGCTTTCAGGGCAGTTATCCAGAAAATAAGAACAGTAACAGTCGGCGGATTTATAATTGCCCGCGCTTTTAACAAACGGGTTGCTGGTGGCATATTATTTTAGCCCAGTATTCTGTAACATTTAATCCTTCAAATATTCACTCACCAAACAAACAGCAATTCAATTTTATTATGGATAAAGAAACACAGCATCACGTTCTCCTCGTAGAAGACGATGCAGCCTTAGGTCAGGTCTTAAAAAACTTTCTGGAACTCAACGATTTTGAGGTAGAACTCGCTCGTGACGGAATTCTTGGCCTTGCCGCCTTCCGCCGTCGCAAGTATGACATCTGCCTTCTCGACGTGATGATGCCGAACATGGATGGCTTCACTCTGGGCGAGGAAATCAGAAATGTGGATCCCGATGTTCCTCTGTTTTTCCTTTCTGCAAAGGCCATGAAAGAAGACATTCTGAATGGCTACAAACTCGGTGCCGACGATTATATCACCAAGCCTTTTGACTCCGAAGTATTGCTGCACAAAATCAAGGCAGTAATCAAGAGGAACTCCGAAATGCAGGAGCGCCAGCATGGACAGATAGAGTTCCAGATTGGAGACTATCATTTCAATAGCCGCTTGCGTCAGCTCACTTATGGTGGCGAAAGTCACACCCTTTCACCAAAGGAAAATGAGTTACTCACGATGCTTGCCGAATACAAAAACGACTTGCTTCCCCGTGAAGATGCCTTGAAGCGGATTTGGGGTTCTGACACCTATTTCAATGGCAGAAGCATGGACGTTTACATTGCGAAGCTGCGGAAATATTTGCGCGATGATTCCAAAGTTGAAATCGTGAATATTCATGGAAATGGCTTCCGTCTAGTAATGCCAGAGCCGCCTGTTGCGTAATCCTGAATTATTTTTATTGCAGCCCATCGCTTCCTCGAGGCGATGGGCTTTTTAATTTTATAGAAAATCGGTAGGCTTCCATGAACCATATTTCACTAAAAAACGGGCAGGCAAAACTGGATGGACTTCAAATGGATGTTGGAGAAAGTGCCATGGACTTTTATAAGAAAATGGGCACGGTATATCCCAAGTTTTTCAAGATGGATCTGCTTAGTAAATGGGCTTGGCTGGCAGCAGAAGCGTTGCTAAAAATGCCCGATAGAGCTTGGCGTTTCGAAGGCATTGACAAGACAAAAATTGCTGTTGTTCTTTATACTCGTGATGGTTGCTTAGAAGCCGATAAAGCCTTCTTGGAAAGCATGAAAACGATTGCTTCTCCAGCGTTGTTTGTTTATACTTTGCCCAACATCATGCTTGGCGAAATCTGCATCAGGCACGGCTTTCAGGGTGAGCAGCTTTGCGAAGTAGTAGAAGAATGGGATGTAGAAGAAGCAGCATTTTATGTAAAAGACCTCCTTGAATACCGCAGTATGGAAGCCTGTCTTTTTGGCTTTGTAGATGCCACTGCTGCCGAACAAACTGTTCAACTTTTCTGGGTTGAAAAGAGTGAAGCAAACAACCTCAATACTGAAAAGCTCCGGCACATGTGCGACCTTTAAACACCATTACTAATTTCAAAAAAATGTCTAAAGCCTATATCGTCAGCACTGGAATTATCTGCGCCATTGGCGAGGACGCGCGGGAATGTTTACATAGTCTGCAGAACGGGAAACATGGAATTGGGCGAGCTCAATTTCTCCAATCAAATTGGGTGAATGAACGGCCAGTGGGCGAAGTAAAATTGAGCAGTCAGCAACTTGCCGACAACCTCAATACTACCCGCGATTGGCCACGAACTGCTTTGCTTAGCGGCATTGCAGTAAAGGAAGCTTGGAGTCCCTTTGCTAGAACAAAAACTGATTTTGCGGTAGGCTTTCTTTCGGCAAATACGGTGGGTGGAATGGACAAAACCGAAGATTTTTTTGGAGATTTTTTGAAGGACAATAAGGCTGGCGAACTGCGCGATTTTGTGAACCATGAATGTGGTGCGGTTACCAATCTCGTGGCAGAATTTGGAGGCTTCAAAGGCTTTACCACCACCGTTTCTACGGCATGTTCTTCTTCGGCCAACAGCATCATGATGGCGGCGCAAATGATACGCGACGGACTGCTGGATGTAGCGGTTGCCGGAGGTGCGGATTCGCTTTGTCGCTTCACGTTGAATGGCTTCAATACGCTCGGCATTTTGGATAATGAACTCTGCAAACCCTTTGATGCAAATCGCAAGGGATTGAACCTTGGAGAAGGCGCAGCTTATTTGGTATTGATGAGTGAGAAAGCTGTGGAAGCTTACGGAGCGGAACCGATAGCCATCGTGAGCGGTTGGGGCAATGCCAATGATGCGCATCACCAGACCGCCTCTTCGCCGGAAGGCGCTGGTAATAAATTGGCGATTCAGGCAGCAATCGATTGTGCAGGATTGCTACCGGAAGACATCTCATACATCAATCTTCATGGCACGGGAACAGAGAATAACGACAGTTCTGAAGGGCTGGCGATTGAAGCAATTTTTGGGGAGAACGTGCCGCCTGCTTCTTCCACCAAAGCCTTTACTGGACACACTCTTGGCGCATCAGGTGCAGTAGAGGCTGTGTTCAGCACGATTGCCCTTCGAGATGGCATTATCTATCCCAATCTTAGGTTCAAAATGCAAATGCCGGAGCTAACTTTCCGTCCAAATACTAGGATGGAAGAAGCCGCAGACGTGCAGCATGTACTCTCTAATTCATTTGGTTTCGGCGGTGCCTGTACCTCTCTTATTTTCTCAAAATGCTGAAACTTGACCTTTATATAAAAGCCTTTTCGGCACTGGAGCAACAAAGCGCTAATCTGGAATCTTCCGAAGTCGACACCAAGCGTTCCTACGGAACGCCCTCCCCGCTCCTCGCCCTCGAGCCTGACTACACCAACACCATCCCTCCGATGCAGCTTAGGCGCATGAGTAAGGCCGTGCGCATGGGTATTGGCGCAGCCAAAAACTGCCTCGAGATGGCCGAAATTTCAAAGCCCGATGCAATCATTGTAGGCACCGCCTTCGGCTGCTTGCAGGATACAGAAAACTTCTTGAAAAAAATGGTGGAGCAAGACGAAAAAATGCTTACCCCAACGGCATTTATTCAGAGTACGCACAATACCATAGCGGGACAGATAGCATTAGGGACGCAGTGCATGGGCTACAACAATACGATTTCGCAGCACGGTCATTCTTTTGAAAATGCATTGGTTGCCGCTGCTCTCTTACTGAATGAAAAACCGGAAAGCAATGTGCTTTGCGGCGGCGTGGACGAGCTGACGCAGACCGCTTTCCATTTGATGCAACGGGCAGGACTTTTTGGAGAAATTAATTCTGAAAAAAAATCGGTTGCAGCGGGAGAAGGAGCAGGGTTTTTATTGCTTCAAAAAAGCAATGAAGCCGCGCTAGCTTGTGTACGAACGATCCATTCTTTTACAGAAAAAGATATCGAGAAAGCGCTCGCTGCTGTTTGGGAAAGTTTAAAAGAACAAGGATTTAATGAAAAGGCAAACGCGCTGTGGCTGGGAATTTCAGCGGAAGATACCATGAACTTATTGCCTGCCGAAGCCGACGAAATTCAGCCCCATTTCTTTAAAGGGAAAACAGGACAATGGGGTACGGTCATGGCGACTGCGATTTGCAAAGCCATTCAGGAAAGCCCGGACAATTCCAGAGTATTTATGGTCAATAATTTTTGTGAGGATTGGAGTGTGGTGGTGCTGGAGATGCTGTAAATATCCCCAAAGTTTAGCCTAAAGTTCATCCTTATTAAACTCCGTCAGCGAGAAATTCGCACCGACGAAATACGTGCGGAATAACGCAGGATACTGCGGATAACGCACATCGCCATTCACATTATATCGGTAGCCAAAAACATTCTTTCTGTTGGTCACATTGTCGATGCCGGCATAGACAACCGTGAACCATTTTTTGACGTTAGTGAGGTAGTTGATGGTGAACGAAAGGTTGTGATAATCGGGTGTTTTATCGGCCAAAAACTGCGAGTTATTTGGGTTGTAATAAGGCCGTCCTGTCGCAAATCCGTAGGTCACGTTTATCTGCGTTGTCCAGTTCGGAATGTAGTATTTGGCAATGATGCTGGCATTGTTATTCGCGATAAAATCAGGTTGTACTTCGGCTTGATAGTTCTTGTACAATCGGCGCGTATCGATATAGCTGTAGGAAATCCAGTAGTCCAGATTTTTGACGGATTTCTTATCACGCCAAAACAGCTCTAAGCCTTGAGCATAGCCATAGCCGCTG
Organism: Chitinophagaceae bacterium; assembly: GCA_039935335.1. Taxonomy (GTDB): domain Bacteria; phylum Bacteroidota; class Bacteroidia; order Chitinophagales; family Chitinophagaceae; genus UBA1952. Next base: position 7,027 of record JBDTKK010000420.1, on the reverse strand, counting down.
TTATCGGGCTGCCCATAATAAGTACGATAAGCATTTGGGTCGTAGGCAACTCCAGGCTCGCGAACAAGGTCTTTGTAGTCTTTGTAATAACCTTCCAAACGCAAGGTTCTGTCGTCCTTTATCCATTGATAACTGGCGATGTAGTGAATAGCTTCCTGCATGTTGGGACGGTAGCCATATTGTAGGTAGGCGACATCTGGCAATTGATAGAACGTGCCACCAGAAAGGGATACAAGGCCATACGTGCCTGCACGAAGAGCGATAGCAATGCGCGGCATCAGCGTATTTTGGTGCAGTAAATCGCTGTGCTCGGCACGAATGCCTGGGCGAATGGCAATCCATCTTTGCGGACTCCAGTTCAGCTCTGCAAAACCAGCAGTGGCCGTTTCGGTGAAATCCAAATTGTAGGAAGAATCAAGCACATCAACTTTCTTTTTGTAGGAAAAATGTTGGAGCTCTCCGCCGATGGTGATATTGAGTTTGGCAGCGAGATAGCGTTTGAGTTCGACGCGACCTTGTGCACGGTTATCATGCTCGGTAATAGGAGCGCTTCCGGCTGTGATGTCGTCCTTATTATCGGTGTAAGCGGCGGCGGTGTAGAGATTCCATTTCTTCCAACTTTGGTTGTAAGTAATGCTCGAGTAGATATTGGTATTGACGATGCCGTAGTTGAAATTGGTGCCCGGAGAATCGGGTTGTGGTACGGTGACGCCCGAAGCAAAATGCGTTGCGCTGACCATCACTTTCACCATGCCTTTTGGATTGGGTTTCCAGGCATAGCGTGCAGAGCCACTACCACCTTGCGGCACTTTGTAGTAGTTCACATTGGAGCTAGCGAGGCCATAAAATGGAGCAAGATTGGTGTAGGAAAACGTCGCGTCTGCCGCAGAATTTTTCCAAAGCTTGGAGCCTGAAGCGTAGATGCCTGCCATGTTTAGCCCAAGATTGACGGTGCTTTTATCAGGAAAGTCGAGCGTGTTCAATTCTAAAACAGAAGAAAGTGCCTGACCATATCTTGCGGAATAACCGCCGGAAGAAAAGGAAACCCCTTTTACCTGAAAAGCAGAGAAGCGACTGCGGGTTGCAACACCAGGCGCACCCGAGAAAAAGGCATCTTGAGATACCAAACCATCCACAATTATTTCCGCTTCGCTGGCGTCGCCACCTCGAACGAAAAGACCGGTTTCCGTACCTTGTTGCTGTGTGCCTGGAAGGGTTTGGATTGCACGAACCACATCGGCTTGAGCGCCAGCAGTGGTAATAATATCCAAGGTTGTGAGTACCGATTTATTCTTGTCGTTGCCGGCTTCATAAGCTCCAGCGGTAACGGTGACGCCATCTAAACTTTTGGGCGACGCGCGGATTTTTAGGACTAATCCCGTGAGGTCTTTATCGACCGTCACTGGCTGGCCGCCGTTTTCATAACCCACGCCGGATGCGATGAGGGTTTGTGCCCCTTTTTCAGAGGTTTCGAAGCTGAATTTCCCGGTGCTATCTGTGGTACTGCCGTCCAAAGTATTATCGAGATAAACATTGGCAGCGGCGACAGGCTTGCCTTTGGTGTCGCTCACCATGCCCGAAATACGATGTTGAGCTTGGAGGGAGAAACTTAAAAAAAGAAGAGAGAGGAAAAGCAGAAATGGGCGCATGAGATATTCTTAAAAAACGCAAATTTAACGGCAAGGCTTAGTCGGATTTTAGGGAATGTCGGGACAAGCGGAATGAGCATCGGTAAGAGGCCGATATTGGGGCGCGAATGTGCGATGATGAGTTAGAGACGTTGCACGCAACGTCTCTGCATACACGTACAATTTTCTCACAAAGGCTCAAAGGCACAGGATAATTCTGGTAGAGACGTTGCACGCAACGTCTCTACATGCGCAACGTCTCTACAAGATTTGGTATGACTACTTAGTACAGCTAGAGGAAAGTCTTTACCCACAATTGTGCAATTCTTCGCAAGCAGAACGCGACGTTTCATTTTACTTTCGAAGAAGAAAAAGAAGCAAGTACTGTAATGAATATTGAAGAATTGATGCCGCATGTGGAAGCTCTGATTTTTGCAGCGGAACGTCCGTTGACCCAAATTGAACTGACCGATTACCTAGGTAGTGCGCTGGAAACAGAGGTTGAAGGGGAGGCCATTTCCACTTGTATCGAGGCGATTCAGGAGAAATATGCAGCGGATTATTACCCTTTTGGGCTGCGCGAAATTGGTGGGGGTTTTCAGTTTTTGACGAAGAAGGAATTTCACAAAACAGTGCTGCAGCTTAATGGTGACAAACATATCCGCAAGCTATCGGCGGCCGCGATGGAGACCTTAGCGATTGTGGCTTACAAGCAACCCATCACCAAATCTGAGATTGAATATATCCGTGGCGTGTCGGCAGACTATTCTATTCAGAAATTATTGGAAAAGGAATTGATTGTGATTACGGGGAGGAAGGAAGACTCTGTTGGTAAGCCGTTGATTTATGCCACTTCTCGGAGTTTCATGGATTATTTGGGAATCAATTCGCCCGCGGCTTTGCCTGCTTTGAGAGATATTGTGGGGATGGATGTAGTGATTCCAACTTTAGCCTTAGAGGCGTTGCCAGAAGGGGTTTCGGTGATGGTGGTGAATGAGGAAGGGGAGTTGGTGTAGGGGGGCAGACACATATCATCTATAGCACCACCCTACAGTCATGCCGAACTCGTTTCGGCATCTATCACCCGTTTCACCTTTAAAATCCTCGTGCAGAAACAAATTCAGGACAGGTCGCCGAACTCGTTTCGCATCTATCAAGTCAATTCATTCCAAACAGGTCGTCTGTAAGGTCTTTCAGGGACAGATTATGCGCCTTTATAAGGTTCCATTTCCAGGTACTGTGCCAGCGCTTCAATTGCTTTTCTCTAGCTATGGCAGCCACCATCGTTGGGAATCCTTCAAAATACATTATATCCTTCAGGTTGTACCGCGCGGCAAATGCACCACCACGCCCTTCTTTATGTTCTGTTATGCGCCGCTTTAGGTCATTGGTGACGCCAATGTATAGCACGCTTCTGCCAGCATTGCTCAGGATGTAAATGAATCCCGTGGAAAGAGGGCCAGGTTCATAGCGGTACAGTGCCTGCTCTATGTTTACTGCCATGGTGCAAATCTACAAGTAATAGATGCCGAAACGAGTTCGGCATGACGGAGATGTAATAGATGCCGAAACGAGTTCGGTATGACGGGAACGGGAAGCTATCCAAATCTAGGAGAGAGTTACTAGGAGAGAGTTACCTAAAGCGAAAGTTGCGGCAGTATTAACTACGCAGTTTCGGACACGCCTGCCTCCACAAAATACATCTCCACTTCTCCCTTGTTCTTAGCCGCAATCTTTCCGCGATACTCGCAGCGGAAATCATCCTTCACCAATTCATAGGTCGAGTGTGATATATTAATCCGACCAGCCTTACTGTGCTGCTCCATTCTTGCTGCGGTGTTTACGGTATCTCCCCAAATATCATAGGCAAATTTCTTGACGCCCACAATGCCTGCGACTACCGAGCCGCTGTTGATGCCGATTCTTATTTCAAACACCTGCTCCTGCTTCTTTCTGTCTGCAATAAAATCCCTGATTTCTATCGCCGCTTGCACTGTTTTCTTAGCATGAAGGGGGGCACTCACGGGCAATCCACAGACCGCCATATAGGCATCGCCGATGGTCTTTATTTTCTCTAAACCGTTGCGTTCAATAATTGCGTCAAAAGCGGTGAAGCATTCATTCAATTCCTGTACAAGCTGGTGTGGGCTTAGCTTTTCGGCGGTGCCGGTGAAGTCCACAAAGTCGGTGAAAAGGACGCTGACTTCTCCATATTGCTTAGCTGCTGAAGAGCCATGGTCTTTCAATTCTTCGGCCACTTCGGCGGGTAGGATATTAAGCAAGAGGTCGTCGCTGCGCTGTTTTTCTTTGGCAAGTAGAACGTTGCTGTGCTGCTGCCTCTTGAAGCTGCGGAACAGGATGCCCATGATGAGCAGCAACACCGCGAAGCCGGCTATAGAGAAGATGCGCTCATGGCGCTTTTTGAGTGTCGCTATCTGAATGTCCTTGTCTTTTAATTCTACTGCACGTTTGGTTTCCAGATTGGTAATCTTCTCATTGTTGCTTGTGTTGAATTGGGAGTCCTTTACGGCAGTGAATTGCTTATAAGCTGCGAGGGCGCCACTATAATCCCCCTGCATAGCAAGTGCATCAGAAAGGTCTGCAGAAAAGGCCATCACGCCTTCGTTGAAATCAATCTCCCGACCGGCGGCGATGGCTAGTTTCAAGTATTCAATGCTCATAGCAAGATTGGCAGACTTCCCCTTTTGGACTAGGCTGTCGGGCTTTGTTATAATGCTGTCTTTGGCGATGTCGTAGTAAGTGCCACCGATGTTGCCAAGATTGAGACATCGGTTCTGCTTATCATCTATCTGTTCCGCGATACGGAGGGCTTGAAACTGGGCAGCGAGCGCCTCCGGAAAATGCTTCATCTGTTGGTAGGCGTTCCCTATGTTTTCAGTGCCCAGCATCACACCATGTCTATCATGCAACTCTTCTGAAATGGCCAACGACTTGCGGAGATAGGCCAGCGCTTCTTCTGACTTGTGCTGATCGAGATACATTCCGCCAATATTGTTGAGACTCAATTTAACGAGATTCTTGTCTCCTAATTCTTCAAAAATTTTCAGCGATTTTTGATAGTACTCCAGCGATTTACTGAAATTGTTGCGTCTTTGATACACCATGCCGATATTGGCCGTAGAAATCCCGATAGCCCGCTTATCTCCCCGCGCCTCATTAATCGTCAAGGCTTCTAAATAGGCCTCTAATCCGGCAGGATATTCACTTTTGCTGACATTATTGGTTCCGATCTCATCATATGCAAGTGCCTCCCCTCTTTTCCAGCGAATCTTTTGGGCGAGCGCAAGCTGCTGGCGGCCGTAGCGAAGGCCTTCGTCGGGATTTATATTCCTATATCCATAAGCAATCCAATCAAGCAATAAAACCCCGGCGGTGTCCTCCTTCATCTTCGGCACTTCCGCAACCAGAGAGTCTAAACGAGCCTGGCCTTGCTTTGCTTGGGCACTGCAAAAGATGGGTAAGACAAGGAATAATACTGTAAATAAACGCTTCATCGGTGGTAGTGTTAATATGATTTATTATTTTCCTTATTCTATGCCGGTTGTCACAAAATACATTCCCACCTAGCCTTTAACCTTCGATGAAATCATTCCACGAGGCCCAAATCCTGTTCGTATTTCGCGGAATTAGCACAAGATACATTTGTATCGGGACATTTTCTTTAATTCAAAATTTTTTCTAGTTTTCTAGTTGAATAGAACTGATAAGTCGAATTTAATTTTGGCAGCTTGTGATGCATCCTAAGGCACAATCCCCTCTAGTAAATTTTATTATGCCCTATCTTTAACGAATAGCTGATTTAGAATTTTGCCTCCGCTTATGAAGAAACCCTTCCTGCTTTTAGCATTTATTATGGGCTCAAGTGTGCTTGCCCGTGCCCAACAAGCCATCCCCTCCCGCGTCAATATCGGCTTGAATCTTGCGGGTCTTTACAGTGGCTTGCCCGAACTTCAAGCGGCAGTTTTTCTTCACCGATATGTTGGTATTGCAGCAAGCGTTGGCTATAAAAGTAGACCGACCGTAGGTGGAATTAAAGTAGGGACTTATGACAAGCTAACCGAATCAAAAGGGGCGTATTTTAAAGCGGGCATCACAGGAAGATTTGTTTCGCATTCTCCCAAAAGGCATAGAGCGGTACCTTGGCTGCGCGTATTGTATGTCTATTCAGAATACGATGATTATGGATATTACGAACCACCAGGTACGCCACGAACCTACCGCCACTATGAAGGCTCTTTGAATGCTTGGGCGATTGCTTTGGGTGCAGACTTCCCAATTTGGAAAGGGTTAGACCTTACACTTGGGCACCAATTAGGATTTTATAAACGCACCGACCATTTTGACAATGTAGGAAATGTGTTCCAGGCCGGCTTGGGAGCAGAGTTCGGAATGATACAAATGGGGATTAATTATCGGATTGGGCGGATTAATGAAAAGAAGGCAAGTAAATAAGGCTCAATCAAACAAGGTATTCCCTCCCGTCCTAACTAACTCCTTTAGCCTCGTTGCAAGCAGACTACTAGTAGCATATCTATTATGTTTCGGCTCTAACTTCATAACCGCTACATAGAGCACATCGGGATGATAAAATTCTATCAATCTTGCTGCGATCTCTTCAATATAAGCTTTTAGTTCTTCCCGGTCTATCTGCCAGTTGTGTTCATACTTTTTATTCAATATGGCTGCTAAATAGGCCGAAGGGTTGGCATTTGCCATATCATCAAAATACGTCAGTACATGTGCCATTGTCAAAGGAGTATCCGTCATTGTAATAAATCCAATCATACCACTCCAATCTTTTTCATGCGCCAAAAGCTTCACTGAAAATTCTGCTGCTGCTTTGCTATTGCTACCCAAATGCCGCGCCCGGACAAACATTTTCTTACGGAAGGCATTTCGGTCACTTTGGCTTTCAATGGAAGAAATCACCAATAAGTAATCATCAAAATCAAAGGTATAAGGAAGGTATTCCGTGGCAATTTTTACCCGTCCTTCCATATTTCCTGTTTTATTATAAAGCTCCCGAAGCAGTTTAAGGTAATTGAAGTTATACGAAGGGTTGGCATTGCTGGATATTTGTGCCCAGGCCCATTGCTCAGCCGACTGGTACAATTCGGCTTCCATCAGCGCATGAATCAATAGCTGATTGTAGTTGTTGGCGTAGGTAATTGGTTTGAAAAGCCGCGTATATTCTCCGAAAACTCCCGCCTTAATCACGATTTGAAGTATTGCTAAGGAATAGGAATCATTTATGGAGTGCTCACTTTTAAGGAGTAGCTTTTCATAATCTTTGGCCAATTGCCGCGCCACACTTTGAGCTCTTTCAGGCGAACAATCTTCAATTAATTTTTGGAGAAAAACAAGGTAATAGGTCTGAA
>JBDTKK010000419.1:0-4425 GCA_039935335.1 Chitinophagaceae bacterium | reverse complement strand
CGTTATTTTCCTGCTCGAGCACGTTATTTTCCTGCTCGAGCACCTTTTTAGAGTGCTCGTCCTGACAACGAAAAACATTGATTTATCGGCTGCCGAATGGCTATTTCTTAATAGTAGCAACTGCTTTGTTCAATTCTGCAACAAATTCGGCGAAATAGCGGCAGTTGTTTTTTACAGTTTCAAGGTTCATTTTTTTGAAAATATCTGGGCAATGAGACTCGTGATATTTTTTCCGTTTTTCCGTTTTATGTTTCAATTCATCTTTGGGTTCAGACATCATGCTTACATCTCCAGGAGATTTAATCTTGCTGCCGTACAGGTGATTAAAGGTGTCAATATCCGCAAAAATGAGTGCTTCCAACTCATAAATGTTTAGGAGGAAAAGGGTGGGTCTTTTTGTATCTTTTGAAAGCTCGCAATACCATTCTTTTCTTTTCTTGAGTTTGGCTTTTTCGGTAGCAACGCCATCAGCATCGCGAATAAAAACGTAGAGGTCTTTCTGGTCGTCGGTTAGCTCGGCTTTGACCATCCTAGCAAACTTTTCGGAATCCATCTGACCGCCCCGTCGGCTTTTAATAACCGAACTTAATTGCACTTTATTACCAAAAGAAGGCTGTAACAAATTACGAATGGCGGTCGTATCGTTTGGGGCTTCGCCAATAAGTCCAATCCTTATCATGCTGCGTCTTCTTGGTCTTCCGGCTCTTGTTCCAAATCGGAATGCAGCCAATAATCGCTTAAGTCGCCAACCTCCGTCATGTACATCTTGGCTTTTTTCTTTTGTGCATCGGTAAGCCGATTGAAAGATGTGCGGCCTTTAGAGATGGAAGCAATGAGTATCTGATCCAGTTCATCCGGCTCCAGAATATTGAGCATTTGCGGCGAGTGCGTGGAAAGAATGATTTGCTTGCTGGCCGATTGCTCCTTCAGAAAGGTCATTACTTTCTGGAGTTGGAAGGGATGGAGGCCGATTTCGGGTTCTTCTATGAGGATTAATTGATCTGTTGCTTGGGCAAGTTCAGCTATTAGATAAAAGGAACGTTTTGTGCCGTCGGATAGGTAGCTCCAAGGCATCCAAGCTCCGTCTAACTTGAATTGAAGAACAAGATTCTCAACTAATACCCCATTATCTGTCTTATAGACATTGATGTTTGGGTTAAGTCGAACTTGTTCGATGTTTGTAAACGCCGATAGGAAGTCATTTAAATTTATCTCTTTAGCTGATTCTTCAAACTTATTTATGATAGAGGTTTTGACAAATTTCAGGTCGCCAAGTTTGTTCGTATTCTCTTCTTGGTTGTAGAAAACTTCTAACTGAAACTCAAATTGAATAAGGAATTGCATTTTATTACTCCAGATAGCGTTTACACCTCCAGCAACGTCTATCGGAATTGTTCCTTCTGAAGAAAGATATTTCGGTTCGTTCGGCAGATTGAAAGTGATGTACATGTCCTTATTCGGCTTCACTTTTGTCCAAATTTCGTGTAATATTTCTGGTGTAGCATATCCATGAAAGTTGCTTAGTTGGCTGTTTTTATCGGCGAATTGACCACCTATCTTTTTTTCGAACTTTACGTCTAGACCAAAATTCCTTTCCTCTGGAGAGCTTAATAAATTTTTCTTAGAAATGTCATATTCCATAGAAACCATTCTGCCTTCACTATTAACGTAAGAAAATAGCATGGTATAGCCAGAGAAAAGGCCTTTTAAATCAACATTAGGAAAGAAGCGAAGAACATTATAGCTCGTATATGTTTTGATAAACTCCAACAAATTACTCTTCCCCACCCCATTCTGCCCAATAATAATATTCAGTCCATCTCGAAATTCCACAGAAGTATTTCGCAGGGTTCGGTAAGATTCGATATGGATGCTCTCTAACATAGTAGGCTGCGTATTTAAAAGAAAACAAAGGTGCGCTTTAAGTTTCAAATAGCCAACAACTCAACTCTTCTGATAAAGCTTCCAAATGACTTCAAGGCGTGGAAATCTTACAAAATTAAAACCCGTTGTCAAATCTATTTGGCGCATAAATGTGCCAGAGCGGCAATGCTATAAAGCGGTTTCACATAGACGGCTGTATCATTTAAATATCTGAATCGTCTTAGTTTGATTGATTAATTTTAGCGCAGAGACACGAACATTTATGAAAACAAAAAAACGCAAACACACCCTGGAATCCGAAGACCTAAAGGGGCCGGTGAAACAAGTTCGTCGCCTGACTTACGAAGTCGTGAAGCGCGAGCAGGATTATGTGCCCTCGGTGCTTAGCAAGCATAAGTTCCAAAATCACCTAAAAAACTTTGACGAGCAAGGAATGCTCACCGAGGAATTACAATTTACAATAGACGGCCTAGGCTCGCGCACCACCTACAATTCGGCTGATGGGCGCAAAAAACACCAATTCTATGATGATGATAATTGTATCTACCAGACATCCACGCACCAAAATTTCTATGATGAAGACGGGAAAATTATCCAGGCGGTTAACGAAACGCTAAGTAAGGGCATAGTCACAAAATCAATCTCGGATTGGAAATACAATGAGCAGCGGCTGACTTCTGAATTTATCAGCACCACAAATGGGGTTGTTGATTCCCACAGAGTGTTTTCCTACGATGATGCCGGCAATCAGATCGTACAATATGCCTACAATAAAGCGGGCGAGCTCGAGTGGAAGATAGAAAATACCTACAATGAGGCGGGTAGATGCTAGAAGAACTACGCTATGATAGCCTTGAAATACTTTCAGAGCGCAAGATTTACCACTACCGGGCGGATGGTGAATACAAAGGGGTCACCAAAAATGGTGTTTACACTTCTTACGATTACAAAGATACCCCCAGCGACTTTGAGCGTGACCATCACAACAACTGGACTAAGTGTATCCGTTATGAGGATAATAATCATCACAAGCCGGAAAACATTGCATTCCAGGAGATTACATACTATGGCGAGGCCTGCGCAGAAACAATCCTCACTATCGACGGCATCAGCAACGATTTGGTCTCGACTCAGCATCCCATCCCCCGCGCTCCAGTAGCAAACCCTTTTGACTTGGCGCAATGGCAATGGATTGCGGAAGGCCAGAGCGAATACGAACCGTTCTCCGTCCAGCGCTACTACACCGCGCAGCATGGATTCCTGCCATCGCAGATGCGCATTTCATCATACGAAACAGATTTATGGTCGCTTAGGCAGTATCTGCTCCACTCGTTTGGCGCGGCAGAAATCTGGGGGAAATCCGTGCAGGAAGACAATCGCTACGATGAGTGCCACCAACAATACGTGCTGAGCTTTCCTAGGAATGCCTATATCCTCGAGGCAGACAACGTGCAGCACAATGGCAGCTATCATTATGAATTTGCCGGAAAACCCCCAGGCTTGAAGGCGGAGCTGGCAAATAATGTGCAGTTCGGGTGCCTCAATCTTTATTATTCGCCAAGCGCATTTGCGGCGCGAGATGAGGATTTTGAAGACGAACTGAGAAACGTTATCGCATCTTTTCGAGTAAAAAAGAAAGCCGAGACGCCCCAGGTGTCGATGATTACGACAATGGGCAACTCTTTCGCACTTAAAACGTACCTCACTAAAGACGACTTCATTATCAAAGACCTCGATTTGAATTATGGGAATGGCTTCGAGAAATTTAATGACGAGCTGATGGTGAAATTTACGGCCAGCACACAAGGGCTTATTCTTTTCCACGGCGAGCCGGGCACCGGTAAAACGTTCTACGTACGGCATCTCCTGCGCAAGATGACAGAAAGCAAAAAGGTGGTGATCTACATGCCGCCAAACATGGTAGATCATCTTGTAGAGCCTTCGTTTATGACTTTTATATCGGCGCAGGTGGCATTGTTCTCTTCTGAAGGCAAGAGTTGTGTGATGCTCATCGAAGATGCAGAACCGCTGCTCGTGGCGCGAGATGCCAACATCCGCATCCAGGGCATTACTAATTTGCTCAACATGACCGATGGTCTGCTCAACGATATGCTCGGTCTGCAAATCATTTGCACCTTCAACGTGCCGCTCAAGCAGTTAGACAAGGCTCTGCTGCGTCCCGGCAGGCTGATTGCCCGCAAGGAATTTAAACCCCTGCAAGAGTTTGAGGCCAATATACTGGCGCATAGCTTGGGCATCAAATACGTGTTTACCGGCCCAGCGACGCTGTCTGATATTTATGCAAAGACACCCGATAAGAAAATGCTGACGCATGATGAGTGAACGTAAAGCATGTAAGAACTTGATTTTAATTAGCTTTCATCCGCAGCCATAAACTTCCAAATCCTGTAGCAATTCATCAATTCAGGCAACAACAGTGCCCGACGTTTGCCTAGCCTAATTATTCGGAGAAAGCAGCCATGGCATTGAGCAGTGTGAGTGCGCTGATTAATAGTTTAAGTTTGAAATGGCGGAATTTGT
>JBDTKK010000418.1:0-2641 GCA_039935335.1 Chitinophagaceae bacterium | reverse complement strand
GCTCTTTTAGGGGATTTACGAAATAAGAAAGTGCTCCATCTTCAATGTCATTTTGGGCAGGATACACTTTCGCTAGCACGGATGGGAGCGCTGCCTACTGGGCTGGATTTTTCAGAAAAGGCAATAGAAAAGGCTCGGGAATTAACTGAAGAATTGCAGCTCGACGCAACTTTCATTTGCGGCAATGTGTACGACACCCGGAAGCTTTACGAAGGCTTTGCAGACATCATTTTTACGAGCTACGGCGTTATTGGCTGGCTGCCGGAATTGAAATCTTGGGCGCAAAACATTGCAGATTGTTTAAAACCCGGTGGCAGATTGGTTTTCGTGGAGTTTCATCCCTTCATTTGGACTTTCGACAATGCCTTTAGTAGGATTGAATACAGTTATTTTAATCGCAGCCCAATTATAGAAACAGAACAAGGAACTTATGCCGATGAAAATGCGCCAATCAACGAACCGTCAATAAGCTGGAATCATGCGCTGGGAGAGGTTTTCGGTGCACTGCACGAGGTAGGCTTAAGCATCTCTCATTTCCAAGAATACGATTTTTCACCCTACCCGATCTTTGAAAAAAGCAAGAAAATTTCAGAAGACCGCTGGGCTATTGAAGGCTACGAAGGCATGATTCCGCTCGTGTATTCGCTAGTGGCCGAAAAGCTGTGAATACCTATCCTTATACAAATAGAGTTTAACGAAGTGCAAATAGCACATCTTGCGTCTAAAAATTAATCTTTGTATCCATAATGAAGAAAGTCTTTCCGCTGATCGTTGTCTTAATCACCTTATCGGTTTTGGGAATTCTGTTTATCCAAGTTCAGTGGATTAAGAATGCCATTCAGGTGAAGAAAGACCAGTACGAACAGAGCCGTACTAAGGCGATGCACGACATCCGAAGCAGTGCACAAGACCTATTCCTACTGAAGCTGAACCAGCAAACGGGCATCAGTCTATTAAACGAACAAACCCGACATCGCGAACTGGAACTGCATTTTACCGTTCAGTATTTCAAGACAGAAGAAATGCAGCAAATTATCCAAACAGCGCTACGCAATAATGGTATCAAGCAAAGCTTTGAATTTGGCGTCACTAATATCTTCTACAACATTGTCCTTTACTCAGACGGCTTTAAGAGTGAGTTTATGCCAGAGAGTTGGTCCATAAAACTCACCAATGGTAATGCTGTACAGCAAGAAATGCTCTACGTGTATGTACGCGAGCCAAAGAGCTATTTGATAGAGCGGATGAGCTGGATGATTCTCGCGTCCATCGTCTTCACGGCCATTATCATTTGGGCCTTTGCACTCACCGTTCGAACGCTTTTCAGCCAGAAAAAATTGTCGGAAATCAAGAGCGATTTCATCAACAATATGACGCATGAACTCAAGACACCGCTGGCTACAATTAGCTTGGCGGTAGATGCTTTGACCAATAGTAAAGTGATAGGCGATGAAGACAAAATCCGCTACTACAGCGCCATGATTAAGGATGAAAACAAGCGGATGAATAAGCAGGTAGAAACTATTCTACAAGCTGCCCGGATAGAACGGGAAGAAATAACACTGAATAGAACGGAGCTGGACGCACATGCAATTATTGAAAAGACCGCGCATAATGTAATGCTTCAGGTAGAGGAAAAACAAGGAACACTTAGTCTGCACCTCAAGGCCACTAAGACAAAAATCTACGCAGATGAAGTTCACTTCTCCAATCTCATATTCAATCTGCTGGACAACGCCATCAAATACTCCTCCGAAGGACTCAAAATAGACATCAGTACGAGCAATGGAGTTGGGCAAATGCTGGCCATCCGCATCAAGGATAACGGCATTGGCATGACCAAAGAAACACAGGCGCATATCTTCGAAAAATTCTACCGCGCACACACCGGAAATTTGCACGACGTAAAAGGATTCGGCCTCGGATTGAGCTATGTGAAATCACTTGTAGAAGCCCACGGAGGGCGGGTCCGCGTGGAAAGCGCACCAGGAAAAGGGACCACGTTCATTTTATCCCTGCCGCTGGTAAGGACATGATTTATCCGAGCATTCCCAACCCAAAACCTCCCCCAAGACTTTATAAAATGAGTACAGCAGACAATACCATTCTTGGCTTAAGAATGCCTACAGACCCGCGCTGGACGAACCTTGCCGCAATTGCGCTAGACGATGTATTGAGTGACCATGCCTACTGCGAACAAAAAGCAGCAACCCAATTTATTTCTATTATTCAGAAATACAGTCACATGCCAGGTCTTGTAGAAGCATTGGCTCCCATTGTAACGGAGGAATGGGGACATTTCCGGCTAGTTCATGCAGAGATAGCTAAACGAGGATTTGAACTTGGGCCGCAACGGAAGGATGAATACGTAAACGCGCTTCTGGCACAGGTTCCAAAGCATATTTCTCCTGAAGAAAAGCTGCTGCACAAGCTGCTGATTTGCGCTTTGATTGAAGCAAGAAGTTGCGAACGATTCCGCCTGCTCTCCGAAGAATTGGAAGATGAAAAACTTCGGAAGTTCTACTACAAATTCATGGTGAGCGAAGCCGGACATTATCGCCTGTTTATCGACTTGGCCGCACGCTATTTCGGCGAAGAAACTGCCCGCAAACATTGGGAGGAATGGCTACAAAAGGAAGCC
>JBDTKK010000417.1:0-7533 GCA_039935335.1 Chitinophagaceae bacterium | reverse complement strand
CAAGCTCACGCAAAGGCTCACGCGTCATGCTTGCGGGAGCACTGTCGATAATTAGATTGTTCCTTTTTCCCTCCCGCAAGCAGGCCCACGCGCGGGCTCACGCGTCATGCTTGCGGGAGTACTGTCGATAATTAGATCGTCCCTTTTTACTCCTCCCACAAGCAGACTCACGCAAAGGCTTACGCCTCATGCTTGCGGGAGCATCGTCGATAATTAGATTGTTCCTTTTTCTCCTCCCACAAGCAGGCTCACGCGCTGGCTTACGCCTCATGCTTGCGGTAGCGTCGTCGATAATTAGATCTTCCTTTTTACTCCTCCCACAAGCAAGCTCACGCAAAGGCTTACGCGTCATGCTTGCGGGAGCAGCGCAAAACGCTTGTTCCATACATTACCTACTACATCTCTTAAGGAAAGGTAGTAAAGGCACGGATCTAAAACCTGCTGACATCCGGCACTGCCCCCAAAGTATTATACACTTTTACCTCTATCAAGTTACCATCCTTTACAGCCTACCATAATTGCATATTATGGTCATTCGCTATTTGCAAGGCTGTATTGTTGCGCTACAAGACAACAATTCAGCCGTTTTACTATCAATTCACCCGTTCAAACAGTATTTGAAGTAAAGGCGGTACACTACCTATTCATCCGAAAACGTAAAGTGGCTTGTTTTTCACCCATATCGACGCGAAGGAGGTAAATATCATTCGGTAACCTACTATCCAGTGATATTTCTCTAGTCCAGACACTATTCCCGGTAATAAAAGACGTTTTATAAACAGACTGCCCAATTGTATTCAGAACTTCCAGATAGACGAGCTCGCCCGGCAGCAAATCATCGCTCTTTCCCGCGATAGTAAATTCTCCACTATTCGGATTTGGGTAAATCCGGATATCCATAGCCGGGTAAGCAGTATTGCTGATGCCATTCGGAAGTGCCGTCTCGGTAATTTTTGCCAGGAAGCCCGCGAAACCGCCTGGGTAAGTATTCAGAAAGCCTCCGGACGAGGCAATGCCCGTATCCGAGTTTGTTCTGCCCGCAATAAACACGTCGCCACTTTTATCTACAGCGCAGGATGTACTATAGTCGTAGCCCTTTCCACCGTAGTAAGTGCCCCAGAGACGGGTACCGGTTTTGCTGAACTTAACTAGGTAGGCATCGGTGTTTGATGAGGCGCTGATATAGCTGTTCTGAAAGCCGCCAGAAGCGATGCCCGTAGAAGAATAGGTATAACCCGTCAGAAAAACATTTCCTGGTGCATCCACTGCACAGGAGTAACCATCTTCAACCGCGGCGCCACCGTAGTACGTACCCCACAGGCGTGTACCCGCACTATTAAACTTTACCAAAAATGCATCCTTGCCACCGCCGAAAGTTACTTGGTGGCCGCCGGCAGCGATGCCGGTTGTGCTGGTCGTAGCACCTGCCAGATATATATTATTCGCGGAATCAACCGCGCATGAATTACCATTTTCGTCCCCCGCACTGCCATAATAAGTACCCCAAACTCTTAAGCCTGCACTTGTGAATTTTACCAGGAAGGCATCGCGAAACCCGCCAAAAGTGTTCTGGTGGCCTCCTGAAGCAATGGAGTCGGACGAATAGGTCTGACCGGCCAGATACACTTCAGTACCTGCGGCATTGGTAGCGCAGGCATTCCCCGATTCATACTGACTCGCGCCATAGTAGGTACCCCACAGACGAGCGCCGGTAGGGGAAAATTTCACGAGAAAGGCATCTGTATTATCTACGTAAGTATTCTGAAAACCGCCAGATCCGATGTTTACATCAGAATTGGTATTGCCTGCGAGATATACGTTGCCTGCTTTATCGGTAGCCAGTCCATTTCCGTTGTCGGAACCCGGGCCTCCATAATAAGTGGCCCACTCCCTCGTTCCTGTGCTGCTGAATTTGGCCAAGAAGGCATCTCCCTGACCACTTAATGTATTCTGAAATCCACCTGAGGCTATACCTGAAGTACTTGTCGTTGTGCCGGTCAGAAACACTGCTCCATTGGTATCCGTTGCGCAGGCCATTGGATTATCATTGTCAGTGCCGCCATAGTAAGTTCCCCAAAGTCTGGCCCCCGTGCTGCTAAACTTTACCAGATAAGCATCAGAAGGAAAAGTTCCCGTACCGCCACCATAGTTATTCTGAAATCCACCCGATGCAATACCGCTGCTGGCAGCCGTGATTCCCGTCAGGTAAGCATTTCCTTGCTTATCTACGGCACAGCCTTGGGCATTACTGTAGCTGCCACCGGCATAGTAAGTAGCCCAACTTACGCGTGGGTCTATTCGCAGCGTCTGGCTATGGTCGTAAGGCGCTATTGAGAAAACAATTGCACCATCTTCCTGCTTAAAATGAGTCAGGACCGGCTGTCCGTTTCCAAGAAAACTTTGCGGAGCCTCTTCGCGGATTTGGCCCAGCGGGGTTTGCATGAGCAATGTGCCTTCCGGAGTAATACTAACGTCCGATGCGTTCTCGATTTTTAGTTTTATCGCTGAAGGATCAGCTCCCGGATGCACTATAAAATCGTACTTCATACCTTCCGATGAGGCGCTTCCGGCGGGCAATGTATAGATGACCCAGTCAATGCCCGGATATACCTCTTCCAGTACAATACGGCTGTAAGTAGACACACCGGTAATCCCACTTGGGCAATGTGCGAGATAGAAATTTTCCGTGTAGTCGCTTTTGATTTCCTTTTTTATGACCGGATGCGGGTTAGCACTTTCCAGCTTAAGAGCGAATTGAAAGGTTGCGGCTGCAGTTGCTCTATTGCAGGCCGAAACCGTAGTGCTTTCCGTTTCCTTTTGGTTAGCGAAGTCCAAATGAGTAAACTGGTAATAAATCCCATTTCCGGTTATGAAGACATTCGTTTCGCCGCTGTGGGCTGTGAAAAGAATATCGGGGCGTAGTCGGCCCTCCATATCAGCAACCTGTCCGGCGTTTTCAGTGAAGACTAATGATGCCTGAAAAGGCATCACATTAGGAGCGGACCAGACGGGACTAGTGACAAATAGTAAAATGGATAGCGCCGACAGTCTAAGAGTAGATAGAAGCAAATGAATAGATTTGCTACAATGTTAGGGATTATGTGGAAACCAGCACCATAGCACATAAAAACAAAGCGTACTACTTTTCGCCACAAGAGAACGCCATACTGCTTTTAAGTTTAAGAGTAGATTCTCGCTAGCGTTCGATTTGGTTCGATGTTCCAGTTAGGGTATAAAGCAAAACCCGCGACTAGCGCGGGTTTTACGATATGTGCCCAGAACAGGAATCGAACCTGCACTCCCTTTCGAAAACAAGATTTTGAGTCTAGCGCGTCTACCAATTCCGCCATCTGGGCCGCTAAGGGAGCGCAAATTTAGGGATTCAATTCCGATTTTGCAGAAGCTTTTTTGCTTTTTTTCTTTAAGATATTTTAAATCTAAAAAAATCCCGCATTTTTCCGGAAAATCTAATCCATATCGCCATGCCCGCGCAACCTATTGAGGTACTTCTTCCGGAAGTAATAATCCTTAATCTGTATCAATAATTCTTGAGAATGGTCGCCAGAATCAAAGCGTCCCAACAAAGGTTCAACTTCCTGCTGCCATTCGCTGAAAGCCGCTTCCATAGCTTTTTCCGCTGCCTCCGATTTCTCTTCAAGCGCCTCATTAAGTTCCATCATTTCCATCAAAAAGGTAGGTGGCAATTTGTACGCTTCGTCCGTTACCAATACACCATGCAGCCTAAGGATATAGCCCATCGTAGCCCCTTCATCCTTCAAGGTTTGGAATGCCTGATTGTTCAAAGAACTCATAGCAAGAGCTTCATTTTTTGCTTCTTCATCCCCGCCGGTCACGAAATCTGGATGGTATTTTCGGCTCATCGCATAAAACTGTTTCCGAAGCGCCGCAGCATCGGGATGAAAGCTTTGTGGCAAGGAATAGAACTTAAAAAAGTCGGGCAAAATCATCGGTTTATCTTTGGCCGCAAATGTACAATACCCGTATCGGCCTCATCCGCGAAGGCAAGACCCCACCCGACACCCGCGTCGCACTCACACCGCTCCAATGCGTGGAGTTAATGCATGAATATCCGGGACTTAAAATAGTAGTACAACCTTCGCCCATCCGCTGTTTCAAGGATTCTGAATACGAAGCTCAAGGCATAACACTACAAGAAGATTTGAGCGATTGCAACATCCTTTTGGGCATCAAAGAAGTACCTATTGCCAACCTGATGGAAGGTAAGACTTACTTCTTCTTTTCTCACACCAAAAAGGCACAAGCCTACAACAAACCATTGATGCAGGCGCTGATTGCAAAACGCATCCGCATGATAGACTACGAATGTCTGACGCATGCTGACGGACAAAGAATATTAGGTTTTGGCTTTTTTGCCGGCTTAGTGGGCGCACATAATGGCTTACTGACTTACGGAAAAAGAACAGAAGCTTTTACACTTCCTGCCGCTAATTATATCGGCTGTATGGCAGGCCTACAAGCGATTTACGATGATTTAGTCTTGCCACCCATTCGCATTGTGGTGACTGGTTCGGGCAAGGTAGCTGCGGGCATTGTGGAAATCATGAACGACTTTGATGTCGATTTTATAGAACCCGAAGATTTTCTGGAATTCGACTACGATTATCCTGTTTACACGCATTTAAAAGGGGCTTCACTTTATGTGAGAAAAGACGGCAAAGCATATCACCGCGATGATTTTCATAAAAATCCGCAAGCCTATCAATGTGTATTCAGTCCATACTTAAAGCGTACCGACATCCTGTTGAACGGTATTTATTGGGATAAAGATGTACCTCGGCTTTTTGAAAAAGAAGAAATTCAAGCACCGGATTTTAGAATGTTTGTCATCTCCGACATCACCTGCGATGTGAATGGTTCTGTACCCATAAATCTCGGAGCCAGCACAATTGATAATCCAGTTTACGGTGTCAATCGATTTTCCTTCCAGCGTACTGAACCTTTCCTGAAAGACGATGATATCATCGACCTCATGGCCGTCGATAATCTGCCGAATGAGCTTCCCCGTGATGCTTCTACGCATTTTGGTATCCACATCCAGAAGTATGTGCTCAAAGAATTGTTGAAAGACGAAGTGAGCGATATCCTAAAACGCGCTACTATTTGCAGAGACGGGAAATTGCTACCAGATTATGAGTATTTGAGCGAGTATGCTTATGGGGCATAGGTAGGCGTTTGCTTTTTGTTTTCCGGGATAAATTACTCACAAAGGCATGAGGAAAGAGGGGATACATTTTCAAATCTCCAAAGATACTTTCCGTCTTTGCGTCCTCTTTGTGTCTTTGCGCGAATCAATTTTCAAATCGCTCCCCACTACGGCCTCCGATAATCCTCCCAATACCAAACATCTTCGCCACTTATCCGATGAAAGCGGAAATAATATTGAGAAACCGTGTCGAATCGAAAAGTATCTACTATAGAAGTGGAAGTTGTAGGCTGAAAGACGATGTCATGATTATCGTTCTGCAAATGCCAGGTACCAAACTCCTTAAAATCCACACCTTTGAAGGTTTGTGTACGCTGGTAAGTTGCATCATTTCCTAAGGAAAGGAGGAAGGTATCCGTTGCTGGAGCGATCTTTATTTCGGAAGAATCCAGCACGTGATTTTGGTTGTAATCATAGGCTCGTAGCTCCCGAGACCAAGAGCCGAGAAGACTATCCTTTGCAGAAAACTTGGTATCGTCCTTGTTCTTTTTGCAAGAAGAAAAAACACTGACCAAAGCCAGCCCAAAACACGCTATGACTAAGAATGGGCGCATCATGAATTAATAATCTTGCAGTTCAGAAGGGAGTTCAGAAAGAGCCTGTGCCAACTGTGCATCATTCGGCGCAATACCATGCCACTCGTGAGAGCCTTCCATGAAACTTACACCATGTCCCATGCCTGTCCGCATGAGGATAACAACTGGCTTTCCCTTGCCAGTAGTGGCTTTCGCAGTGTCAAGTCCTTTCACAACAGCTTCCATTTCATTACCGTTCATCTCTAAAACTGTCCAGTTGAAAGCGGCGAATTTCTGGTGCAAGGACTCCACATTCATCACCATTTTAGTTGGGCCGTCAATCTGTTGGCCATTCACATCGATAGTCGAAATGAGGTTGTCGATATTGTGATGAGCAGCGAACATTATGGCCTCCCAATTCTGGCCTTCTTGCAATTCACCGTCTCCATGAAGTGTATAAACTATTCGGTCATCACCATTCATTTTCTTGGCCAAAGCCGCGCCACATGCTACGCTCAAACCTTGACCCAATGAACCGGAAGCGATGCGCACACCGGGCAAACCTTCGTGGGTTGTGGGATGTCCTTGCAGGCGAGTATTAAGCTTTCTGAAAGTAGCCAATTCCGAAGTCAGAAAATAGCCGGAACGCGCGAGGACACTATAAAATACTGGAGAGATATGGCCATTGGAAAGGAAGAATATATCATCGCCTTTACCGTCCATGTTGAAGTCAGGATTATGCTTCATGGCATCGAAGTAAAGTGCCACCATAAAATCGGTACAACCCAAAGAGCCACCCGGGTGACCGCTTTGGACACCATGTACCATTCTGACGATATCGCGACGCACTTGAGTCGCCATGTTTCTAAGACCCGAAATTTCCATATTGAGCGCGAAGATAAACAGGGAAGACGGAGCTGTATCACGGGTAAAAAAGATGTGGGTAAATTCCCTGCCCATTGGAACATTACGATACAAAATGAAAGCGCAGTCGGGAGAACAGAAACGGAACTTTTTTACAAAAAAACTCTTAGTATGGCACAGCCAAACGAACACACGGATGCTACCTTGGAAAGGAGAAAACGCCCCTTATAAAATCTGGCTTTCCGAAATCATATTGCAGCAAACCCGCGCGGAGCAAGGTATTCCCTATTACCTAAGGTTTGTAGAACACTACCCCACTATTATAGAATTAGCTCACGCTCCGGATGATGAAGTGTTTCGTTTGTGGCAAGGCTTAGGCTATTACGCAAGGTGCAGAAACATGCTTTTTACAGCTCGAAAAATCGCAAATGATTTTGGTGGAAAATTTCCGGATAATTATCAAGAAATACGAGAGCTGAAAGGTGTGGGAAACTATACCGCCGCCGCAATTGCTTCTTTTGCATTCGGCTTGCCTTATGCCGTGTTGGATGGCAATGTCTATCGAGTCTTGTCCCGATATTTTGGTATTGAAACGGCGATAGATTCTACAGAAGGGAAAGCTATTTTTCAACCACTAGCAGATGACGTTTTAGACAAGAAAAATCCCGCCGCTTTCAATCAGGCTATTATGGATTTGGGCGCAATTATTTGTTTGCCTAAACACCCTGAATGCAGTGCCTGTCCTGTGTCTTCGGCATGCATCGCTAAAGAAAATGACTTGATAAAATTACTTCCGGTAAAGAGTAAAAAAGTCAAAGTTCAGGAACGCTATTTCAACTTTCTACTGCTCCAATTTGAAGATAAATTTTGGTTGCATCGCCGCGAGGAAAAAGGAATTTGGAAGGGACT
>JBDTKK010000416.1:0-5366 GCA_039935335.1 Chitinophagaceae bacterium | reverse complement strand
TGAAACCGACTTGACCCCGACATTGGAAAACTCAATTGCAAAATCTCCATCGTTGACATTAAAGAAGACATTCCCGGAACCCTTGACCTTTATCCTGGCAGAATAAGTTGGAATATTCGGTATCACGACACTCTCCGAACCATCATTTGGTGTATTGCTACGCAAAAGTGTCGGGAAAGTATTACCACCATCTGTAGAAAAATAGATGTCCACATTTTGGGCTGAAATCGGTGCTGCTACTGTATTTGATACATTCCAAGTAATGAAAGTCTGTGCGCCACCTTGCAAAACCTGTCCCTGTGTGGGTGCAGTAACCTGAAAGGGCGCACCCGTATTCACCACATTGAGCGAGATAGCATCGGTAGGAAAATTGAAAGTTCCCCAGCCCTGATAAATATCTCGTTCGGTAACCCTGAAACTCATGCTCCGCGCAGTGTCTGGGAGCTTTTCTCCACGGATTATAGGATTAGCACCAGACAGTAACCATTTCAAAGCAGGGAAAATCCTTGTGGTAGAAGTAGTGGGCAAATAGCTTCTAAAAAGAGGCCCGGCAAAATGCGTATTGATTAGGCTGCTCTTAAAATCGCCCAAATCGCGCTCCTCCCAGCAATAAGTAAGGGTGTCTGCTGTAGCATCCGTGGCGACGGGTGCTGTCAGTTCAAAGGGTGTTTGATAGGGGATGGAATAGCTCGCAGCAAAGGCCGGCATGGTTGCATTAGTGTTTGTTGAAGCACTCGATGACGCGCAGGTACCGCCACCATTTGGCAATGTGATGTAAGACGAGATTTCTTCTAAAGAAGCAGAATGAAAATAGGGATCCGAATGTGCTTGGTAATCGTTGCCGCCGCCGCAAATCCCTGCATAAGCCATGATGGTCGTTCCAGAACCGGGCTCGTAGGCTCGAGAGGCAACTCCATTGCCATTGCAGGAACCCGTATTAGCATTGAAAGTATGGTTGGCACCGAACTGATGACCCATTTCGTGCGCTACATAGTCAATGTCGAAGGCATCCCCTATTGGAGATGCAGAGCCGGTTACACCTCGAGCTTTTTGATTGGACTGGCACACGGAAGCACGCTGCGCAATACCGCCGCCGCCTGTGCTAAACACATGGCCAATGTCATAGTTGGCAGAGCCAATGATGTTGTCCACAGCGGTTTGATTTTGACCCAACATAGCGGAACCACTGCTATTGGAATAGGGGCTAGTCGTCAAGAAAATGAGCGCATCGGTATTGGCCACAAGTACCATTGACACGGCTAATTCCCGCTCATAAATACCATTCACACGGTTCAAAGTTGTTACCATTTTTGCCAAAACCAAGGGTTTAGTTGGCGCACCAGGAGCGACCGCTGCACAATACTCGCTATCCGCCGCAAGTGCCAGCCGGTATGTCTTTCGGGTAGTTCCGTAAATCAAATTCTGCAAAGGATTTGGATTGCCTTGTTTGTCTCCACCAAGCATTTGCTCATCGGTAGCACATACCATTGGTTGGCTATCTTTCCTTTGATAATCGCGCCGGTAGTAAGCGATATAATTGCCGCTCGCATGTGCTGCGTAAGGGTCAATTAGATAGATGCCGTTGGTGCCGAAAACATAGGCATGAAAGCCAAAAGGCGTATAATCAATCTTAGCACTTACCTGACGATTGTCTAATGCCTCGGCAGTGTAGGTTCTTATTTCAGGATACTTCAAAGCCAAAGGCCTCTCCATCATAGGCGTCTCCCAAATCCTAAAATTCCTAAAGCTACCCTCGGGAGTAGGAAGACTTATAACTCTTGCCTGTAGCGGGTTTGAAGGACAAGAACGAAGGAAATCGGCGAGTACATTTTCATCCGCCTGAAAGCTCGAAAACTTTTTGGGCTGTAACGTAGGAATCTTATTCTCAAATCTGAATTCAGAAGGCAACTTTTGCCAGAGTCCGGATTGATTTTGTGCAAAGCCAACGAGGCTTCCGAAAAGAAAAATAACAGGCAGGAGGAAATATTTCATTGAAGTGATTTTTCGGTACTGAAATTACGGATAGTAGCGCACGGCGGGTTTAAAGCTGCGACAAAACGCAGCTTTGTGACGATTAGCGTTGCTGTGCTTTCATCTATCCTTATGAATGTCAGAAAGCGAGAATAGGCATCCGCACTGTTCTTCGAAAAAAGTAGGAAAGATGGTGATTTCAAATTTCCGCCTTCTCAATCCAACCCTCCCCTTTCCTACATTCGCTAAATGCCAACCCTCACTTTTGAAATATCATTCGTGCTCAAAAATATTGATGAAGCAGCGGCTCGATTGATGGATTGGTCAAAACCCGCGCGGATATTCACTTTCAGCGGAACACTTGGTGCGGGAAAGACCACCTTTATCCGTACCATTTGCGACATCCTAGGCGTAAAAGACGCTGTCAGTTCGCCGACCTTTGCTTTGATAAATGACTACGTTTTCGGCGAAGGAAATGAAACCAAACATATCCTCCACATGGATTGGTATCGGCTGAAAGATGAAGAAGAAGCCTTGAATGCCGGCATGGAAGATGCCCTTCAAAGTGATGCTCGATTTTGCTTTGTAGAATGGCCGGAAAAGGCACCAGAACTCTTGCGCTTGCCGCATATTTCTATCAAGATAGAGGAAGAAGAAAATGGAGGAAGAAGACTTATCGCCGAGCATCGCGAACGCTACGAAGCATAGCGGCTACCTTAGCTTTTCCACGTTAAAAAAATAAAACCATGGTTAATACTCTACTCTTTGACCGCATTGATGGCGTAGCAATTCTCTCCCTAAATCGCCCGGAGAAATACAACAGTTTTAATCGGGAAATGGCCTTAAGCCTACAGGCAGCACTGGATGAATGCGAGCAGGATGTAGCCGTACGTTGCATTGTGCTGACAGGCACTGGCAAAGGCTTTTGCGCCGGTCAAGACCTATCGGAAGCCAGCGATGTGGCCACGCTTGATTTCAAGAAAATGGTGGAGGAACAATACAATGCAACTATCCTGCGGATGCGGAAAATAGAGAAGCCAATCGTTGCAGCAGTCAATGGCGTAGCGGCTGGAGCGGGAGCAAATATTGCGTTTGCTGCCGACATAGTTTTGGCTTCGCGAAGTGCTCGGTTTACGCAAGCTTTCAGTAAGATTTCCTTGATTCCAGATAGTGGTGGCACCTACTTTTTACCCCGAATGGTGGGCGCACAAAGAGCCCTGGCTTTAACGCTTACCGGCGATTTAATAACAGCAGATGAAGCTATGCAAATGGGTTTGGTGTACCGTGTTTACGACGATGATATTTTTGCCTATTCCTGGCAAACAGTGGCTGCAGGCCTCGCCCAGGGCGCAACCCGTGCCTTTGGCTTGACCAAACGAGCCATCAACCAATCTTTCAATAATACCTTAGAGCAGCAACTCCTTCTTGAAAGAGATCTTCAGGCAGAAGCCGGACGCAGTGCAGATTTTTCAGAGGGCGTACAAGCATTTTTAGAAAAAAGACTGCCTGTTTTTAAAGGGAAATGACTCCTCTCGAAATCGTGCAAAAAACACTGCTCTCCTACTCAAAGCCTACATTCGCGCCTTAAAAAATTAGCCAAACACAACAAATATTATGTCTCTACTCGCTGTCGGTACTATGGCCTTTGATGCCCTCGAAACACCTTTTGGAAAAGTGGATTGCGTCATCGGCGGCTCTGCGACCTACGTGGCTTGGTCTGCGTCTTATTTCTGCAAGCCCATTCGGCAGGTGTCTATCATTGGTGGCGATTTTCCGAAGTCGGAGATTGAAGCCTTAGAAAAACGCGGTGTCTCTTTTGAAGGCGTAGAAGTAGTACCGGATGGTAAGAGTTTCTTTTGGAGCGGGCGTTATCACATGGACATGAATACGCGCGATACCCTCGTGACAGACCTCAATGTCCTAGCCGATTTCAATCCGAAACTGCCTGAAAGCTATCAGGATTGCGAGTTTTTGATGTTGGGCAATTTGGTACCTGCTGTACAAATCAGCGTCATCAATCAACTGCGCAAAAGGCCAAAATTAATTGTGCTCGACACGATGAATTTCTGGATGGAAACTGCCTTGGACGAATTGAAAAAGGTGATTGGCATGGTGGATGTCTTGATGGTGAACGATGCAGAAGCACGCCAACTTACCGGGGAATATTCTTTGCCAAAAGCGGCCATGAAAATTCAGGGAATGGGACCAAAGTTTTTAATCATTAAGAAAGGCGAACACGGTGCATTGTTGTTTCATGGCAAGCAAGTATTCTTCGCTCCTGCCTTGCCTTTGGACGAAGTTTTTGACCCGACCGGTGCGGGCGACACCTTTGCTGGTGGCTTCATGGGGCATATTGCCAAGACCAAAGATGTCTCCTACGAAAACATGAAGACAGCCATTATTTACGGTTCCGCCATGGCTTCCTTTTGTGTGGAGAAGTTTGGGCCGAAGCGCCTGCAAGAATTGACTAAAAAGGAGATTGATGAGCGGATGCAAGCCTTTGTTGAGCTTGTGAATTTTGATATTGATTTGGTGGGATAAATGCTCGAACATCTTCCAAAGGAAGGCTTCATTTAAATTTTCAATTTCCATGAATTACGCACTCATCACCGGTGGATCGCGAGGCATTGGCCGCGCTATTTGCGTGAAGCTCGCTGCGGCTGGCTACGCCATTTTAGTAAATTATAAAGGCAATAAACCTGCGGCTGAAGAAACCGTAAGACAAGCTGAAGCTTTGGGCGTGCGGGCTGAAGCTTTGGCCTTTGATGTGGCAGATCCAGAAGCTGTAAAATCTGTGTTGGGTACTTGGCAAGAAACGCATCCTGAAGACCGGATAGAAGTGCTGGTGAATAATGCCGGCATCCGCGAAGACACACTAATGATGAGCATGACTGACGGACAATGGAATAGCGTGCTCGATACTTCCCTCGGTGGCATGTATTCTGTGACCAAACAAGTGCTCAATTCCATGCTGCTGGCGCGTTTTGGACGCATCATCAATATCGTGTCGCTTTCTGGCTTGAAGGGTATGCCCGGACAAGTGAATTACAGTGCTGCCAAGGCCGGAATGATTGGTGCCACCAAAGCACTTGCTCAAGAAATTGCAAAGCGAAACATTACCGTCAACGCCATTGCTCCGGGCTTCATCAAGACGGACATGACTGAGGAACTCAACGAAGAAGAATTGGCAAAAATGATACCGGCTCAACGTTTCGGCACTGCCGAGGAAGTAGCTGCTGTAGCAGCTTTCCTCGTTTCTAAAGATGCGGCTTACATCACAGGTCAAGTCATTTCTGTGAATGGCGGATTGTATTCTTAGGTCTGTTTTTCAAGAGGAATTCTCTAGAAAACATTTTAGCAAGGCAAGGAAATGCGGAATAAGGCACCCTGCGGTT